>NZ_LJOU01000090.1:0-24395 GCF_001672085.1 Anabaena sp. AL93
GGACAAGTAGAATTATTAACAGCTTTTTCTATTGTTATAATTATTCCTGCCCCTTCGATTTCTTGAAAATCTAACACTTTCATATCTGGGAGATTGAGAATTTGATCTACAGAAAATTTCATAGCTATCACCAAAACTTTTGTATTTTATAATTATCATTATATCATCATTGCTATCTGAACATATTTAAAATCTTGTAATCTCTTGCTGGTACTGAAGTCTGAGACTTAATGAATATAAATTTTAGGTACTAAATTTTAGTTATTTGAGTTTCCACCATAAAAGTACCGCAAGAGCCGTTTTTGTTAACGCCCAAAACTGAACAATATCTTGTAAAAAAGGTTTTAAAATAGGTGTTCCTAACTGCTGCATTTGGGCAAATACAGCGGAGAGTAATTGGTTAATTTGATTGGAATCAATTTTCTGATTTACACCTACACTCATCGCTTTTTGGAATAACCAAGTTACACTTAAACTCGGTTGATAGGGTTGCAATATTGCCAAAGATTGGGCAGATAATTGATCAGTTTTTAATGCTTCTGCAATTCCTAAAGTCAACCTTTGTAAATGACGTACCATAGCCCCAAAACCACCAAAACTTAAAGGTGATTGATTACCGCTACTATCTCCCACTGGGAGAATCCGATTCCAAGGGGTTTGCAGAGGACTTTGACGATAACTAGGAAAGAAACCAAACAACGCCCTTTGAAAATTTAGGCGATTAATTTCCACACCTTGATATTCTGGTAACAGGCGTAAATATTCGTCAAATAAAGTTTCTAAACTCAACCGTTGTGTATCGGCATCCATATAAGTAAATAAATATGTGGTTCTACCATCCTTAGCTGGAAAAGCTTCCCAGAAATATTGACATTGATTTTCCAAAGCTGTGAAAGATAACAACAAGTCACCGGAGTTATTTTCCGCAAATCCTTTCGCACAAGTTCCCACAACCAAGCAAAGCGCATCCGGTTTTTTTCCTTGACGCGCTTGTTGGCTAATGGGGGAAAGATTTCCCATAGCATCCAATAACAATTTCGCGGTAAATTGGTTATTGAGCATAACTCCATTTGGGTGAACTACTGCATCATTAAATGGTGTATTTTCAAATAACTTTCCTCCAAGCTTAAGAAAGCGGGTTTTTAAGGTTTCCAAAAGATAAATAGGATTAACACCAATGTTAAGAACATCTTCTACCCATACTTCTGTACCTCCTTGAAAGCTAACTCTTGCGGGATTATATTCTGTGACGATAGCTTGTGCTAATTCGTCTGCTGTCAACAATTCCAATTCCCGAAATACTTCTAACTCTTTGCGAGAAATATTCCATTCCTGTTCTCTTCCGCGCAAAATTCCCCTTTCTAGTAAGGCTACGTGCATACCACGTACAGCTAAGGCGCAACCAATCAAAATTCCTAAAGTTCCACCGCAAATAATGACATCAAATTCTACAGATTCTAAATTTTTGGGATTTTCTTTAACTACGTTGGGTATGGGTGCGTTACCTTTTCGCAACGATGTTAATATACTGTCAGTACGACGCAAGCCGCCTAAAACATCGCCTGGGAGTTGGGAGAGAATTTCTTCAGTTAGTGACATAAGGGTTAGTTTCAGCAAAGTTCTATATTGATACTATCTTTGCTAGATACATAAACTAAGTTAGACATAGATATAGCTGATTTTGTTGTCTAAAAAAACATTACATTAGTTGGGGGATTCCTGTGGACTGCTTCGCTATCGCTTTGATCCCTTTTAAATTAAACATACGTATTAATTTACTGCTATATACTGTCGTTCTCGTTATACTCAACACGGCTTATTCATTTGATTCGGTGGGTAAGGGTTTAGCAGTGCTAAACCCCTACAAATCTAGGTTTTTCGTAATTTCGTAAAAGTCCATGTCCCAACTGTGTTTAGTATATTTTATTAGCTTCAAATAAGTAGGTGAACACAATAAAATCAAAGTGTGTGAAGAAAAGTAAAATCGCCCAAAGCCTCTTGTCTTCCCATAACGACAATTTTCAATGCTAACCTACTTATATTTTGGCAAATGAAACTGATTTCAGAATTTATGGCAATCTAGATATAGAAGTCTCTCAATAACTTAATTTGTAGGAAATACTTATGAACCGTTCTCAGATAGTTGCGATTATTACAGGAGCAATTTCTATACTTTTGGCGATCGCATACCTAATTGTTGTCCAGATTATTGATTACCGGGATATGAAACCAGCACCCATTAGCCAACTCAGCCAACCGGTGATCATTACGGAAAGTAATTTACCCAATTTGCAGCTTGACATAATTGCTAAAGTGTGAATTTGATCGGGGTGGAAAATGCCGCCCCTATACTATAGATACTATAGACAAATACAATCCATAGACTCAAAATAATAGTTACCATTTGATAATTCAATTGATTGAAATATAAGAATTCTTTACAAGAAATATCGTGAATTTGTTTAATTAGGTAATTCTTTTTTGGCACAGATAACGGTAAGCTATTTCTAACAATATTAAATCAAGATAAATTTTCATTATCTGTCATCACTAGGTTGAGAGGGATCAACGCTAGTAAGTCTGTTTTCTTTAATTTTTGCTGCAAACTATAGGAGTAATTGAATGGATCAATATTTGCTAGACACTATTTGGCTAATTCCGGTTTATGCTTTGATAGGTGGGCTTTTAGCCATACCTTGGTCGCCGGGAATCATTCGCAAAACTGGTCCTCGACCGGCGGGATATGTCAACGTGGTGATGACCTTTATCTCCTTTTTCCATGCCGTCTTTGCTTTCTTTGCTATTTGGAATCATCCAGCTAAAGAAGTATTTATTCCTTGGCTATCAACAGCAGGTTTAAATCTGACAATTAATTTAGAAATTTCTGCTGTCAGCATCGGGGCAGTAATTATTATTACCGGCTTGAACTTGCTGGCGCAGATATATGCCATTGGTTATATGGAAATGGACTGGGGTTGGGGACGCTTCTTTTCCTTATTGGGATTATTTGAAGCTGGTCTTTGTGCCTTAGTTTTGTGTAACGATTTATTTTTCAGTTATGTAATTCTGGAAATCCTGACTTTGGGAACTTACCTATTAGTAGGTTTGTGGTTTAGTCAGCCCTTAGTAGTCACCGGGGCGCGAGATGCTTTTTTGACCAAACGGGTGGGAGACTTATTTTTATTAATGGGTGTCTTGGGACTGTGGACACTTTCAGGGACTTGGAATTATACAGAGTTAGCTGCATGGGCGACTACAGCGAATGTTGACCCGACAATTATTACTTTAGTGTGCTTGGGGTTAATAGCTGGACCTATGGGTAAATGCGCCCAGTTTCCTTTGCATTTGTGGTTAGATGAGGCGATGGAGGGACCTGTTCCCAGTACAATTTTGCGGAGTTCGGTGGTGGTTGCCAGTGGGGCATGGGTATTAATTAAATTGCAACCTGTGTTTAGTTTATCACCTGTGGCATCTTCGGCGATAGTGGCGATTGGGGCGGTGACAGCGATTGGTGGGGCGTTAATTGCGATCGCTCAAATTGACATTAAACGCTGTTTATCCTATTCTGTCAGTGTTTACATGGGCTTGATATTTATTGCTGTAGGCACACAGCAGGATGAAGCCGCATTATTATTAGTCCTCACCCATGCCTTGTCCGCTGCATTATTAGTTATGAGTACCGGGGGAATTGTTTGGAACAGTGTCACCCAAGATGTTACCCAACTCGGTGGATTATGGTCACGCCGCCCCATGTCTGGGATAGCATTTATTATCGGTACATTGGGTTTAATTGGTTTTCCCCCTTTAGGTAGTTTTTGGGCATTGTTTAAACTAGCTGATGGTTTATGGGAAACACATCCGATTTTAGTAGGAATAGTAATTTTTGTTAATGCTTTAACTACATTTAGTTTAACTAGAGAATTTGCTTTAATCTTTGGTGGTAAACCCAAACAAATGAGTGAACGTTCTCCCGAAGCTATTTGGTTGATGGTTTTACCAATGATGGTTTTATCTGGCTTTGTTTTGCATCTACCTTTAGTTTTACAAAGTTTATCATTACTTCCCGTCTGGGCAACATTAAATAAAGACGTAGCCCTGCTATTAATTTGGTCTAGTATCTTCGGTTGTAGTATTAGTAGCATCATCTATTTAGGCAACATTCCCAAACCAATTCGTTTACCCTGGCAAGGTTTACAAAACCTATTTGCTTACGATTTTTACACCCCTCAAATTTACAAAGTTACCATTATTTTCGGCGTTGCCCAACTTTCTAAATTTGCCGATATGCTGGACAGATTTGTAATAGATGGTATCGTCAATTTTGTGGGTTTATTTTCTCTTTTAGGTGGTGAAGGCTTGAAATATAGCAACAATGGACAAACTCAATCTTATGCCTTAACAGTGCTTTTAGGAGTTGGTGTTTTAGGTGCTTGGGTAACATGGCCTTTCTGGGGAATTCAACTCATGGATTTAATTTTCTAACTATCTATGATTTAGATTGCTGATAATAATCTAAAATGATAGTATACCATCTAAATAAGATTAGGAATAATCCAGTGATTAACAAGCACCTTTCTCGCAGAAGCACTTGAATGAGATACATCATAGCCCCATCCTCGGACCCCCCACAGCGGGGGGAAGAAAAGGATAAACTTTTGATATTGGAGGGGGTTGGGGATGGGGTTCTTGTATCTCACTCAATTGAGAACCGCTATGTTACCAATTACCAATTACCAATTACCAATTACCAATTAATAAATATGTTGAGTGTTTTAATTTGGCTACCAATTATAGCCGCTATAATCATCGGTTTTTATCCAGCAAAAAATGTTCCTGCAAGTCAGATTCGGTTAGTATCTTTAATCGTCACAGGTTTAGTTTTGCTGTGGAATATTTTCATTTTGTTAAAATTTGATATCAGCAATCCAGGGATGCAGTTTACAGAATATCTACCTTGGAATGAAACATTAGGTTTGAATTATCAATTAGGAGTTGATGGACTATCAGTATTAATGTTGGTGTTAAATAGCTTACTCACTTGGATTGCTATTTATAGCAGCAGTAAAGATATAGAACGTCCTCGGTTATTTTATTCCCTGATTTTGTTTGTTAGTGGTGGCGTTGCTGGTGCTTTCTTATCAGAAAATTTGCTTTTGTTCTTCCTATTCTATGAATTGGAATTAATTCCCTTTTATTTACTAATTTCTATTTGGGGAGGAGAAAAACGAGCTTATGCAGGCATGAAATTCCTGATTTATACCGCCATTTCTGGGGCTTTAATTTTAGCCACATTTTTAGGAATGGTGTGGTTAACTGGTTCTCATAGTTTTGCCTTTGATGCTGTGGCAACTCAAAACATTTCTGCGGGAATGCAATTAGTATTATTAGCAGGAATAGTTTTAGGTTTTGGTATCAAGATTCCATTAATTCCTTTCCATACTTGGCTACCAGATGCTTATGTTGAAGCTTCCACACCTATCGCTATTTTGCTAGGTGGAGTCTTAGCAAAACTGGGAACTTATGGATTATTACGATTTGGGTTGGGAATGTTTCCTCAAACTTGGCAGATTATCGCCCCAACTTTAGCAATTTGGGGGGCAATTAGCGCGATTTATGGCGCAGTTGTAGCGATCGCCCAAACAGACATCAAACGCATGGTAGCATATAGTTCTATCGGCCACATGGGCTATATTTTACTAGCAGCAGCAGCCGCCACACCCTTAGCATTAGTTGGCGCAGTCGCCCAAATGTTTAGTCATGGAATTATTCTTGCTATTCTCTTCCATTTAGTCGGAGTTATTGAAACCAAAGTTGGGACAAGAGAATTAGACAAACTGAATGGTTTAATGAGTCCTATTCGCGGTTTACCATTAATTAGTGCCTTACTGGTTTTAAGTGGCATGGCTAGTGCTGGTATTCCCGGTTTAACAGGTTTTATTGCGGAATTTATTTCCTTTCAAGGCAGTTTTTCAACCTTTCCTATTCCCACAATTTTATGTGTAGTAGCATCTGGTTTAACCGCAGTTTATTTTGTTATTCTTCTCAACCGTACCTGTTTTGGCAAACTGCAAAATAACCTAGCTTACTATCCCAGAGTATTATGGAATGAAAAAGTTCCCGCGCTAATTTTGGCATTCTTAATTATCTTTTTAGGAGTACAACCAGTTTGGTTAGTGCGTTGGAGTGAAACCACAACTACCGCTATGGTAGCGGCAGTTCCCACCACCGCAAAAACCGTAATTGCCTTGAAGTAGTTATCTCGTTCCCAGTCTCCGACTGGGAATGCTATCACAGAGGCTCTGCCTCTAATTCTAATATTATTGAAGGCAGAGCCTTCTAGAATTCATTCCCACACAGAGTATGGGAACGAGAAGAAAACTGTTCCGCAATCAAAAAAATTTTATTAACCAAAACAAAAATATTATGGTACAAACTCCAGCTAAACCAAATACAAAAATCCCACCTTCAAAACACGAATTTGCAGAAATTATTCATCGCTTAGAAGCTGGCGGTTCAATGTTGCCAGATACTCCAGAAAACCTCATGCAAATTATCGGTATTTATAAAGCTTATGCTGTACCAATGGATTTCTATTGGCGAGACTTACTTTATATTGCCGAAAGAGTATTTTTAGATCCTTTACCAGCTTTTAAATATTTCTTACCCCAAGAATATTTAGACTTACATAATCACTATGCCGGGGATGATGCTGATTTAAGAATTTGGCGAGGTATAGCCACTGCACACCCAGAACTTTTGGCATTTATGGAAAAAGGTGAAACTACCAAAATGCCGAAAATTTTCCATCATTTATTCCATGACAGAATTAACATGGAATTTGCGGAAGCTTGTATGCAGGCTATGTTATGGCATCGCAAAATGTATGCACCTGTTAATCAATTTGATGCCTATTTAGATTCAGAAGAATATAAAGCTAATGCTGATAAAGCCATTAAAGCTTATTTTCGGAAAAACCCCCTCATGTTAGGACTTTATAAACTGTTTCCCGATATGTTTTTGGAACAGTGCCGGATGATGTCCTATTATTCTAATCTCGGACTTTTCTGGGAAGTCATGGCACCGGTATTTTTTGAAATGTCAGATATTTATGATGAAGGTGGTTTCCAAGGTGTACCTGATGCCATGAACTTTCTCGTAAATGGCATATTTGCGATCGCCGGTCGTCCCATTTATCATCATGTTTATATTGATGGTGAATGTTATGAAATCATCCCCAAATCTAAAGGTTTTACCTGGTTATATGAAGCCGCATTACCCTATGTAGAAGCTGTTTTTTATCGCACAGCACCATTTAGAGGCACGAAGTCTTATAATGCTCAAGCAGGACAAGTTCCAGAAGATCAAAAAGACTTCCATTATGGCATTCTTTACGCTGATGTCTTTCCCGTTGGTACAGCAGGTATTCCCCCCACATTATTAATGCAAGATATGTTACACTTTTTGCCTCAATATCTTGTTGATTATTATCAAGAATATTGTCGAGGAGAAGAGGATATTTTGATTCAATTGGGGATTACTTTTCAACGTTCAATGTATAATGTCACATCGGCGGTAATTCAAGCTTTAAGAACTGCCCTTTTGTATCCCTTAGATGATGAAAACCCCAAGCATTTACAAGCAAATCGGGAATTTTTTGAAATGCAGCTAAATCGCTTTACTCGCACTGATTATGGTATGCGCGATGCAGCGAGATTACGGGACATTCAAACACAGGATTATAGATAAATAGCGTTGCTGATAGCCTGCGTGGCGTAGCCATATTGAATTGAGGTATAAAATTCCCAAATTTAACCTTTAAAACTCTTACCTTTGCGCCTTTGCGCCTTTGCGTGAGACTAAAATTCATACCCTTAATCAGCAACACCGATAAATTATTGTTTTTACCCGCCTTTTTTCTCTGAATAACTTTGATAACTAAGAAAGAAGCGGGTAGAGATTTTTTAATACCTCATGTCATTATCAGTGATTTTTACAACCACCTTTACCATGATGGTGGTCGTGATTATGTCCATGAGTGCAGCCTTGGAGGTTCTGCTGCATGAGGTGTTCACTCATTTGTTTTAAAGACTCATCTACAGCTTTTAAGCCTATCCATGCGTCAATTTTCTCAACATCAAAGCCTACTTCTCTTTTATCCCCTACTTGGATCAAGGGACGACGGATTAATAAGGGATCTCTCAGCATCATGACTAAAGCATTTTCAGCGGTGATGTTTTCAGGATTCACCTCTCCTGATTTTACAATAGGTGCGGCTTTATTGAACCATTCACTGACAGGGCGATCGCCAAAAAATGACCGCAATTTTTCCACTGTCCAAGGTTCTGTTAATAGGTTATATACTACTACTTCATGACCTGCGGCTGTTAGCAAAACTTTTTGCTTTATACCTCCTTTACAGCCTGGTTTTTCATAGAAAATTACTCTAGCCATTGCTGTTTCTCCTATAAGGTTATGGTTGGATGTTTGGATAGGAAATAATTAACCGCAGATAAACGCAGATGAACGCAGATGGAAGATGATTATTTTGATTGATAACTAACACTTAGATCCCCGACTTCTAAGATTAATTATTCATTTATTGACAATATCTAAAAAGAAGTCGGGGATCTTACTTTCTCTAATATTTATCAGCATAATCTGTTATTTCTTTTTTTGCTACTACTTTTAAAATCTTTTAGCAATGTGGTTAGTTACATCAAATTCAAATCTCTGTTTTGGGTTAGTTTCTCCATAAATATTAAATGTTACTGTTGGTTCTTCACCAATGGCTTGAACCTGATGTATTGTTTGCGGTGTAAAACTCACAATATCACCGGGGGATAAATTTATTTCTCCTGTTTTTTCAATTTTATCAGGAAATTCTGGGTGATAACTACGTTTCCAAAATGTATTTTTCTCCTGACCTTTTAAGATTGCCACTATTCCCCATGTTCCATGATTATGAATAGTAGAAGTTGTTCCCGGTGCAAATGTTACTGTTTGTACAGTTAAAGGAAATCCTAATTCATCATATAATAGTAAAACAGAGATTCCCGTTTTTGGATCAGGTTGTAAAGATTGACTTTGTACCCAATAGGAATTTATCATTAATCGTCTTACCAACATTCTAATTTCTGGTAGTCGTGTTGATTCATCTTCGACATTTTTGAGAACATCTTCGACTTCAGTTAAAAAGCGATAGAGACGATAATTATCACGCAATAAATCCCATGATCTTGCTGATTTACAAACTTGATATTCTCCATTTTCAGCAACAAATAAATCCTGACCTTGCATAAATTTTAAAATATTGACTGTGCAGAATTAGGTAAAAAAATTATAGGAGGAGATGTTTGAGGCATTTTAGTTACAGGAGTCAAGGGAGATGTAGGCATTCCTGGTAGAATCACAGTATTCTGGGTAGAAAATGACGATATTAGCTGGGAATTTGAGTTGAAAGATAACCAATTATTCATGATTCGTAATTTGTTGATTGCTTGTAGTTGTCATTTGTAAGGAGTTTTCCCTATCTTCATATTTAATCGTCTTCTTCTGGTGGACGAGTTAAAATATCGAGAAGAATACCAGCACCAAAATCATTTTTTTGATCAATACTTTTTATTTTGGTACTGATTTCTTTCGCTTGTTCTATCTTTCCTAGTTTAGCTAATACCAAACCTGAAGCAGCATAAGCAGTTAAGTACAATCTGATTTCGGGTTCTTGGTGACGGTTAACTAGGATAGGTTTAAGTTCTTGCCAATTATCAGGTAGACTTTCCGCTTTTTTTATTCTAGCGGTTATTTTCTCTGCTGTTGTCAGTGCTAAGACATAATTATTTTTGTAGTAAAAATATCTATAAGCTGCAACTAAAACATCTGTGTTATCTTCTGTTTTAGCTAACGCTTGCTGCATATATTTTGTAGATTCTTCGGTGTTTTCCCAATTCTGTGCTGCTAAGATCAATAATTCTTTAACATCATCTGTTACATCAAACCATGAAAATCTATTCGTATGATTTTGCATAATAGGTAATTAATCCCATTTGTTCTGGAATATTCGGGATTTCCCATATCTACTATTTAACAGTTCATATTGTAGTCAGGTGGATAAATTTAATTATTTTATCGTTTGGGTAAAATTAACCCAACAAAGCAGAAAATGGACAAGGTATTGACTAAATAAAAGTATCAACGGATTCATTTTTTTAGTTAGTTGTGTTTATCATAGGTCTAGCTGGAAATATCAAGACAGGAGTTTTAGATATTGTTTGTTGGATAGCGGACACCATTTGGGTGCTGTCGCTGCTTTGGCATATCTTCATGAAAACAACACACAACTATGTTTTGATTTTGATAAACTTATTCTCAATGCAGATTTAGAATTTGAGAATAAGGAGTTTATTACTAGTTGTGCGATATCGCCAAGAAGCGCCATAAAAATCAGTCAGACCTTTAAGACTACCTGTTCTTTTTGGCTGTGGTACTGACGATTTTCCAATTAATCAATGTGTTGAAGATGCCTATCGAACAATGTCTTTACACCCTAGTAGTTCGTCAAATTTATTTTGACGGGTAATGGGAAAAAACTTCTGTTCTTCCCTCCCCTGCCCCCTACTACTCACCAGCAAAAGCTAGAACATCCTCAATTCAATTTTAACCGAGAACGGTTGTTTGAGAACGTTTGGAATAGGCGTTCTATTAGGCGTTTTCAAAGGCAGTCTATTCCTCAAAATATCTATTGGCAAATTTTGTAAGCAGTTCAACAACCAATCCCAACAGAGAATCTTGAGGAAATAGAAACTTACTCAGTGGTGCATGATATCGAGGGAATTTCACCAGGGTTATATAAAAATACACATCTCATTAAAGCAGGTAACTTTCGGGAAAAAACAGGTTATTTGTACATCAATCAAGCTATGGCTAGAGATTGTGCTGTAACGACAGGGCTATTTCATTCTTCTCTAGCCCGCCTCAGAATGAATTCTGAGTCTAATAGCAAAAGTCGTCTCAAGACGACTAAAGAAAAGTTCATAGTCCGTTTTAACGGACTTAATTTATTAGCCTTGAACTTCAGTTCAGGGCGGATTATGTTTAGAACGAAATAGCCCTGGCTGTAACGAGAGTTTTTTGTGTCCGATTATTTGAGTTATCAAACTGCTATGCAATTAGCCGGATTTGTCGGACAGAGAGTGTATTTATTTAGCAACTATTGGAGAATAGATTGGAGTGGTATTGGTGCTTTCTATGATGATGAAACCCAGTCCTTTCTAGAAACCAATAAGGACATCTTGTACGCAATGGCAATTGGTAAATAAATAGGAAAATAACGGGAAATGGCGACAACAGAACCTCAATTCCATGCTGATGATAAGCACCCTATACAGCCAACATCAGCAGATATTATGCTTCGGCAACAACTGGAACATTCAATTAGCAAATACTTTTATGAAGGATGCGATCGCATTATTCATAGTTTGTTGTCTAATTGTCGTTGGTATGCCACAACTCACGCGAGTATTTTGACTTTAGTAATTGAATGCCCTGACCAAGTTACTAACTGGCAAATTTTGCAACAAATTGTTCCTATGGCAAATGTTCTTTATAGCATTGTTAGTAGTGCCAAAATCCGGGTTTGTCCTCCCGATATTCAAACTGTACCCTTTGAAATGAGAGTAGATGAGTTGCCAGTTTATCGTGATTGGATCTGATGCAATTGAGGATTTGAGATTGTTGATTAAGCCATCACATTCTGTTGGATAATTATAATTAGTTCGGCAAAAACTAAATCAGCAGAACGTTGCACAATAGGACTTAATTCCAGTCCAAAATCCAGATTTTCAGCTTCAATTAAATAGACTGTCACCTCTTGGGGAAAATCATCTAAGAAGATTTTTCTCCCAGCAGCCAAGGCATGATCCCAACGAAAATCATGTAAGTTGTAACTAGGTTCGGGCAGTGCTTCTAGTTCATTCCCTGGGACTCTAAATATAGCACCTGCCTCTGAACCTGTGCAACTAGCATCAAGAATAATTAATTTTTCGCTACCTCTCGCTTGAAACATCACTTCCATTCCCGCAGTTCCACAATCAAAAACGCGGATGTTGGGGTGAGGATTTTGGGCGAGATGTTGCTGTAAACGTTGGGCAATAATTACGCCAACAGCATCATCATTCCGATTCAGATTGCCACAACCAATGATAGTTAGCATGGGATATTTATAATAGCATGAATATTATCAACTTCGCACAAAAAATTAAAATTTACGGAAATTATGACTACATCTTTGATCATTGACTTTATAGTAGCTATAGCAGCCAAGATCCCCGACTTCTTTTGTAATCATGTTTATAAACTATCAAGCAATGTTCAGAAGTCGGGGATCTGATATTTATTTTCTCTGCGTTTATCTGTAATGGCTAGTCAAAAATCATTCTTATCCATGACAGAATTGCTATATGCTAGTATTTCGTGATACAGAGACTAAAGGTAGAGGTATATTTGCCCAGCAAGAGTTTGCTAAAGGAGATTTAATTGAAACATCCCCTGTGATTATTATTCCTAAACAGCAAGTTAAGTTAATTACTAAGACGGTATTATTAAATTATTATTTTGGTTGGCATGGAGAAAGCGGGGCAATAGGTTTAGGTTTTGCTTCTCTTTTTAATCATTCTTATCACCCCAATGCGGTTTATATTAAGAATTTTGCGAAAAATATCATTGATATTGTTGCTTATAAATATATTCGGGAAGGTCAGGAAATTACTATTAATTATAATGGACAGGTTGATGATATTTCTCCTGTATGGTTTGATGTGGAAGATTAACCAAATATGAAACCCCTCTGGTAAACCTCTCCTTTGCACCTCTCCCTAACCCTCTCCTAAGAGGAGAGGGAAAAGGAATAATATTTAATACTGGAGAGGCTTTGAACCTTGTTCTTTGTATGATAAAAAAGTCCAGCTTCTAGCCGTTTTGAGTATAGTCAGCTTTAGCTTACTTTTGATATTAGCCATGGCTTCGCCACGCAGGCTATCAGAATTCATTCTGAGGTAAACTTTGTAAGCTGGGACGAATTTCTGCTAATGCTGTTTGGATACGTTCTGATAATGGCGGTTTAACTAAATCGTGATATAACAAAACTGCATAAACAATTTCATCATCTACAGCATGACGTAAGGCTGATATATTTTCTTGTTTAAGACTTTTAATTAAATTAGTTAGTGCTGCTTTATGTAGAGATTCAATTGCTCTTTGTAACCCTAATGCTACACAACGTTGACTTTCATCCCAGTTAGCAATAATCGCTTCAAACCGATTGATATCTGTAATCAATTCTTCAAGATTATTCATTATTTTTATGGGTTTATCTGGGGTTAATTGGTTATTTTGAAATTAGTTTAGGGCGCAGGCCCTGCGCCCCTACGGATTTATTTAGAGAGATTGTTAAAACCTCATTTCATTTTAAAATCTTGCAAGAGAAAGGGCATAATTGCACCTGTCGTTAAACTAGCTACACTAATGGGAATACAGAGGGGAATTGATGCTTGTGCTAATAATACTAATATAACCGTGCCAATACCACTAGCAATTGTAGTTTGACGCAGAAAATATATAGGGTCACGGAATAGTTTACCCTTGAGAAATAACTTAATAGAAAACCAACTTAATTCTAACATATATGCTCCTAATGATTGGCTAATAAATTCAGGATAAATAACCCTAAAATTACCGCAGGAATTACTCCTGCTGGTGCAAATAAACTACCAATTGTGGCTGCAAATTGATATCCTATATCTTTACCCGCAAGGATAATTCCGCCAATTGCACCACCAATCATTGATAAAATTGCTGCGATGATTAACCAAGTAAATCCTGTGGTGAGATTTAATTCTGTATTTAAACTATGCAAAAATTTGACAAATCCTGGATCATTAACTAAATCAAACATAGTCATTCTCCTATTTTGGGGTTAATTTAAGGCAAATGCCTGGATTTCTGCGGTTAAATCTTGTAGGGCTTTGGCTACTATTTCGGCTTGTTCTAATTGCTTATGTTCTGTAAATATTCGCCAAGCTTCTTGATAGTATGCTTCTGCTTTTAAGAGATTTTGGGGATTCCCTAATTCTGGTTTTTCGAGGTCGTCGGGTAAGTTGAAGAGGAGGTTAGCTTTGTTAGAAATTGTATTAGCATATTCTAACGGTGTATCTTGAAGATTACGCACTTTTAAAGCTTCATCATAAGCTAAGACAGCGCGTAAATTATTTTCTACAGGATGGGAACTCACTAGATATTGTAAGGCATTTCCTAAATTATTTTGCAACATTGCATACTCTCTAGGATGGTCAATTATGTTAATATGCTTGAGGGCGATTTCAAAGGATTGGACTGCTAAACCTTGACGTAAAGATTCTTGTGCCGATGACATGGGCATGGAAAGATAGGCGATCGCTATGTTATTATGTAAAATCGCATATTCCTGGGGGTAATTTTCCCAAGTAAACACCCGCAAAGCTTCATGATAAGCATGAATACTCTCAGTTATCTGGGCTAAATTATAGGGAACTAAAGATTGGAAAACTAACCCCAAATTCATCTGCACTTCTGCCACTTCTTCCGCCGGGGCAAATTGTTGTAAAATCAGCAAAGCTTCCTCATAATCTGTCCGCGCTTGTTGCAAAAATTGAGAACCCCCATCAGGAATCATCTGTAATGTCCCTGCCATGCCCACCTTAGCCCGTGCTTTCAGTAAAACATATTCCTCCCCACACATCTGATAAGCACGGTCAAATAGCCCAATTGCATTGTGTAAATCTTGGGCTGTTTTCGGCTTTTTTTGAAAGCCTGTGCCAATTTCTATCAGCATTTGGATTTTTTCTGCTGTTGTTGCTGACTCTAAAGATATGGATGCAATAGCAGCTTTTACTGCTAAATCTGTAATACTAGATATCATAATTGGCTGATTCTAATCGGTTGGGGAATTGAGTCAATTATTCTTACTATAAAGCAATTTATTATAAAAACTCTAGAGAGAAATTACTCATATTCATAATAGTTTTAACTCAGTTATCACCGCATTAACTGATTTTGGTATCACTATTTTACCAATTATTTTATTTGTCAACCATTATATATAATTCTGTTAATTATATCATTAAAAATCAACTAAGTAGGTGGGCGTGAAATAAGTAGGTGAGCGTTGAAAATTGTCGTTATGGCAAGGCAAAAGGCAAGAGGCAAGAGGCAAGAGTGAAGAGGGTTTGGGCGATTTTACATTTCTTTACACAGTTTGGTTTTATTGTGTTCACCTACTTACTTACACAGGACTATTAAAATTAAATAGCATTTCGGGATCTTCCAAAGGCAATACTTCGACATTCTCAGACCTTAACCACTGCTGAAAAGAACGTCCACCTGCTTCAATATACTGAATTAATTCCGGTAAACAACGACGGCGATAAAAACCACATAAAGGCTGCCAAATTTGATTATTTTGTACCAAAGCCGCTATTTTATCGTCTGGAATTGTCTCTAATTGAGATATCCAATTTTGTAATATTTCTAGTCGCAAATTTGGTAAATCACAAGCTAATAACAGAACCCAATTTGTGTCCACTGCTGCTAACCCTTGCATAAAACCTATAAGTGGTCCATGTGTTCGAGGTTCATTGCCAGTTTCCCCAGGTAAGGGAACTTCTGGAATCAATTGACTGTTAGGTGTGAGCAATTTTTGATAACGTTCTGGCCAAGGAGTGACGATATAAACTTTATCAGTACAAGCTTCTGCAATACTACAAATTAATTGCAACATGGGTACACCGCCCACGGGAATTAAGGCTTTATCTCTACCCATGCGAGTGCTTTTACCACCTGCTAAAACAATAGTAGTAACATGATACTGGGAATCAATATTCATGATGTTTGGATTCTATTTAATAAAAATTAACTGTATTTTCTCATAAATCATTTATAATAGCTACATATTATATTTTGTTTTTAACGAACCACAGAGGCACAGAGATCACAGAGGAAGAGAAAAGGAGAAATGTATGCTACGGCACGTTACATGAATACATCTTGTTTAGGATTGCTATATAAATCTATATTTTATAATTATCACCAATTTTATGACAGAATTTTTTGAATTTGAAGCGGATTTTGTTGATTCTTGGCGTTGTATTCCTATGCAAGTGCGCTATAAACTAGATACTTGCGGTATTAAGCTGAAATTAGCCCAATGGAATCTGATGAATCAAGAATCACGTCAAAATTTAATGACATTACCTTGTGATACAGATATTCAAATTCATGATTATAGACATTATATTCAAGAGTTGGTATTGCAACTGACTGGTAAACCTGTGGCTGAATTACCAATTGAAGCTAATCCAGCATGGGTAGATGTTACCACTATTCCTCACAGTGTCCACGAAAAAGCTCAAGAAATAGGTGTGATAATTACAATTGAGGCATGGAAAAGCCTAACTATCTTACAACGGTTTGCCTTAATTAAACTCAGTCGTCCTAGTCATGAGAATAAAAACTTTTTACCGGCTTTGCAAGAATTTAATTTGTTGCCAAAATCCTAAATTCTGATATATTGCTATAGATGATACTTTTTAATTAGTTGGTAAAAGACAAATGATTAAACTCGACCAGTTTTTGAAGTTTTCGGGGATATCCTCTACCGGTGGTCAAGCTAAATGGATGATTGTTGATGGTGAAGTGAAAGTTAATGGGATAGTTGAAACACGGAGAGGACGGAAATTAGTTGATGATGATGAAGTAACAGTAGGAGGAAAAACTTTAAAGGTGGGGGAAATACTCTCAGATACCGTTGATTAATGCTGACATATATAGTCTTAACCTTATATATTTTATTTACTATAATATCTCATAATGCTAATTCTTAAGTTTTATTTAAAAAAAGTTAATTGCTTTAAATAACATCTTAGTTTAAAATAATGAATATTGATCAATAGGTCGTTCTCTACAAGTAAATCCTTTGCAGAAGGGGAAATTATACCCCTATAGAATCTCTTCAATTGTGCATTATTAACACATCTAAAAATAAATAGCTAATGACTAATGTACTCTGGTTACAAGGTGGTGCTTGTTCGGGTAACACCATGTCATTTCTTAATGCCGAAGAACCTACAGCTTGTGATTTAATTGCTGATTTCGGTATTAAAATACTTTGGCATCCTTCCTTGGGAGTAGAATTAGGTGAAAATGTCCAAACCCTCTTATGGGACTGCATTTCCGGGAAGATTTCTCTGGATATTTTGGTATTTGAAGGTAGCGTAGTTAACGCCCCTAATGGTACAGGAGAATGGAACCGATTTGCCGACCGTCCCATGAAAGATTGGTTAGACGATTTAGCCAAAGTTGCGAAATTTATTGTTGCGGTAGGAGACTGTGCAACTTGGGGAGGAATTCCCGCTATGTCACCCAACCCCAGCGACTCTAAAGGACTGCAATTTCTCAAACGGGAAGAAGGCGGTTTTTTAGGTAAAGATTTTGTCAGTCAAGCCGGCTTACCTGTAATTAATATTCCCGGTTGTCCTGCACACCCCGACTGGATAACGCAGATATTAGTAGCGATCGCCACTGGTCGAATTGATGATATAGTTCTCGATGAACTACACCGTCCCCAAACCTTCTTCAACACCTTCACCCAAACAGGTTGTACCCGCAACATTCACTTTGCATACAAAGCCACAACCGCTGAATTTGGACAACGCAAAGGTTGTCTATTTTACGACTTAGGTTGTCGTGGACCCATGACCCGTTCTTCCTGTAACCGCATTCTCTGGAACCGCGTCTCCTCCAAAACCCGCGCGGGAATGCCCTGTTTAGGCTGTACAGAACCCGAATTTCCCTTTTTCGACCTCGAACCCGGAACAGTCTTTAAAACTCAGACTGTCATGGGAGTTCCCAAAGAAATACCCCCCGGAGTCAACATGAAAGATTACGCAGTCCTCACCGTTGTGGCAAAAGACGCAGCCCCAAAATGGGCAGACGAAGACTTTTTTACCGTTTAGTCATGAAAAAAGACCTAACCCCCCAACCCCCTTCCCTACCAGGGAAGGGGGAGTCAATTATTTCCCTCTCCTTGTAGGAGAGGGGTTAGGGGAGAGGTCGTGTAACTAATAACTAATAAAGGACAAATATGCCAATTCAAACTTTAGATATTTCACCCGTTGGTAGAGTCGAGGGTGATTTAGATGTGCGCGTCGAAATTGAAAATGGATATGTGACAAACGCTTGGACTCATGCCGAACTTTTTCGCGGTTTTGAAATAATTTTACGCGGTAAAGATCCTCAAGCGGGGTTAATTGTCACTCCTAGAATTTGTGGAATTTGTGGTGGTTCTCACCTCAGTTCTGCCTCTTGGGCGTTAGATACAGCTTGGGGAACAGAAGTTCCCAGAAATGCTATTTTAGCCAGAAACTTAGGGCAAATTGTCGAAACAATCCAAAGTATTCCTCGCTACTTTTATGGCTTGTTTGCCATTGATTTAACTAATAAAAATTATCGCCGTAGTCACTTTTATGATGAAGCTTGTCGGCGCTTTGCTGCTTTCACAGGTAAATCCTATGAAATCGGCATTACAATTTCTAGTAAACCGGTAGAAATTTACGCTTTATTAGGTGGACAATGGCCGCACAGCAGTTATATGGTAATAAATTGGGGAATCGCTGATATAGTCAGGATTTCTGAGGATAGGTCTGATTATTCCCTGGCTTTTCCTTAAATTAGACGATAAATCTACCCCCAGCTATGCCATAACCAAAGATAGCAAGCAGTAAATCCATTTATTTTTCTCTGCCAAAAGTTATTTGGTTTTCTCAAATATTACCTAATTTTTCCCTAACTCTAGATTAGCGATGCCTTCAGCGCACTGGAAGCAATTCCTAGGTCGCGCTTCGCTATCACATAACTGTGGTAAATTTTTAGTACGCAAAGAATAATCTAATGCACCCATCCTCTTTTAATCTTCTTACCCATTATGAATTTCAAACGATGGCAGGAACTCAAGCAAATCCTCACTGAAGACAAAGATTTGTCTAACATCTGGTCATATTACATGGATCATTTTGGGGATCATCCCAAATTCATCAAATTGGGTCAACCTGTCCAGAATCAATATATAGATGCAGTTGTCAAAACAACCTGTCAACAACTATTTGGTCAAAACGTCATAATTACCAATTTTCTCCTTATCCATATTCCCCGGCATCAATTTTTCCATGGACCATTCCAAGCCAGCGGACGAATAGGTGGTGTGATTTTCTTTGAGGATATCAAAGTCGGTTTAATGGGTATTTCCGCACACTTTCCCCCAACTAGTGAGGTGAAATATTCCCGGTTTACCGAAGTAATGGATCTATCACCACCAACAGGTCATGATTTAAACTGAAGCCTTCCTGACCCGCCCCAACCCGAAAATCGTCTAAACTTAAAGAGTTCGCTAACTGCCAAAATCCTATGTCTCGCTGGTTTAATATTGCGGGTCCATGTAAACTCGAAAAACACTATACCATCTCAGCCACAAGTCGTCTTCCTGACCTATCAATGCTGATTGAACAAGAAAGTTATTTTGTCCTTCATGCACCGCGACAAACAGGGAAAACTACGGCAATGTTAGCCCTAGCACAGCAACTTACCGCCACAGGACGTTATGCAGCAGTCATGGTATCAGTAGAGGTGGGAAGTGCATTTAATCATGACCCAGGTGCGGCAGAATTAGCGATTTTGGGAACTTGGTATGATAATATTTCCATACGTTTACCCAAAGAATTACAACCACCTGTTAAACAATGGCAACAAGAAGAACCAGGAAACAGAATTAAGGCTTTTTTGCAAGGTTGGGCAAAAGCTTCACCCCGACCTTTGGTAATATTGATTGATGAAATTGATTCTTTGCAAGACCAAACTCTAATTTCAATTTTACGTCAATTAAGAGATGGTTTTCCCAATCGTCCCGAAAATTTTCCTTCATCGTTAGGATTAATTGGTTTACGAGATGTGCGAGATTATAAAGTAGCATCTGGTGGTAGTGATAGATTAAATACATCCAGTCCTTTTAATATTAAAGTCAGTTCTATTACTCTGAGAAATTTTAATGCTGAGGAAGTGGTTGAATTATATCAACAACATACAGCAGAAACCGGACAAATTTTCACAGCAGGAGCAACTGCAACAGCTTTTGATTTAACTCAAGGACAACCTTGGTTAGTTAATGCTTTAGCTAAAGAAGTTGTAGAAAAAATGGTTAAACATAGAAATATTGCTATTACAAAAGAACATATTTTAAAAGCAAAGGAAATATTAATTGCTCGTCAAGATACTCATTTAGATAGTTTAGCTGAACGCTTACGAGAACCCAGGATAAAAGCAATTATTGAGCCGATGTTAGCAGGTTTAGAATTGGGGGATATACCCAACGATGATATTCAATTTGTGATTGATTTGGGATTATGTAAAATGCACCCCTACGGAGGTTTAACTATTGCTAATCCCATTTATCGGGAAGTGTTACCCAGAGTATTAACAGTAACACCAATGGCTTCTTTACCAATGATTGCACCGACTTGGTTAACCCCAGAAGGGGAGTTAAATATAGATGCTTTACTTGCAGCATTTCTCAAGTTTTGGCGACAGCACGGAGAACCGTTATTAGGTAGCACTGGCTATCATGAAATTGCCCCGCATATTGTATTAATGGCTTTTTTACATCGTGTTATTAATGGTGGGGGAATTTTAGAAAGGGAATATGCAATTGGTAGTGACAGAATGGATTTATGTCTGCGGTACAAAGATGTAACGTTAGGTATTGAGTTAAAGGTATGGCGGGAGAAAAAGCGAGATCCTCAAACTGATGGTATTGAACAATTAGAATCCTATTTAGGGCGTTTGGGGTTGGATTTTGGTTGGTTATTTGTGTTTGATAGGCGTAAAAATGCCCTACCAATGGAGGAACGTTTGTCAACGCAGGTTGTGGTGACGGAAAATCAACGTCGGATTACTGTGATTCGGGCTTGAGTGTTATGTTTTTTGTTTCACGCAGAGGCGCAGAGGCGCAGAGAGGGGAGCGAAAAAAGGGAATTAAGTATAATTTTTTCTTTCTATTGAAATATAAACCCGGGTTTTTATCAATATAAATACGTAAATATTAATATTAAAGTTAAAATATTTACAGGTTTGCTTGAGTATAGAAGGATTGATTTATTTGGAAATTGAGCGAACTGCTTGCAGCAGCGCTAGTTCCCTCCGGGACGCTCCGCGAACGCGATCGCAATGCACAATCAAAATTATCCGAGGTGATAAGCGATCGCATTAACCCAATATTAGCGAACTGACAAGTCAGCGCTTACGCTATCGCAGTTAATCGCAGTTAAGGAAGCACAAGATAATTGATTTTGAGCGAACTGCTTGCAGCAGCGCTTCGCTATCGCTAGTTTCATTAAGAGCATAGAATACGACATAAAACATCTGCAATTGAGGCTTGAGTCTCTGATGTGAAAGATCCTAACTCACGGCGAATTAGGGATTGACGGAGGGTTACTAGGTGATCGAGACGTAAGGTTGATGCTTGCCGAAGTCCACTATTAAGGAAGTCTGGATGTTCCGGTTGCAGAATAATATCTGTGTTGAGGGGTGCTTGAGGAATGCGACTGGTGATGAGTGCAAAAATGATGTGCTGATAAATGCCGATCACATCTGTTAAACAGTAGGCAGGACGGACTTTACTGGAAGATAGGTCATCGAAAGGAAACTGAATCAGAACAACCTTACCTTTCATAGTTTACAGGTTGCCCATCTTCGAGGGTGTAAATGTCCTCTTCTGGATCGTTCAGGAAAGCAAAGCTAGGGTTGGTTGAGATTGCATCTAACCAGGTTTGTTCGTTGAGATCCTCCTCCTCTGGCATTAGCAGGATAATACGCACCCGACTGGCTTTGTCTTGGGGAAGGGGACTATCTAGCTGAATTTGTCCTTGTTTATTTAAGATACCTGTGGTTTCAATCGCACGCATGGTTTCAGGCGGAAAAAATCATTTGGTTCGATTTTAACACTTTCTTCGGTGCAACCAGAAGGTAAGTAGGTTGGCGTTGAAAATTGTCGTTATGGCAAGGCAAAAGGCAAGAGGCAAGAGGCAAGAGTGAAGAGGGTTTGGGCGATTTTACGTTTCTTTACACAGTTTGGTTTTATTGTGTTCACCTACTTAATTAGTTGACACTCTCAGCGGCTTTAGCCGCTGAGATTCTGCGGACAGAGTAAACTTAGGTAATGCCCAAAGTTTAATTCTCGCTACGGTCGTCAGGTTGAGTCGAGGGAGGATATTATTCCTCGCCCCTCTCAGTTAGATCCGTGCGTACCCGTTTCCGTGTACACGGCTCCCGATGTTCTTAGCTTTCACTTTTGCTCATGTGAATATAATCGTGGCAGATGAAAGTGAATTGCTAGAAGGTTTTTAGTTTTCCAGTTTTGGTGGTTTCCATCTATATGATGTAAATGTACCTTCTCATCACTGAGCATTTTTAGACCACAATGACCACATTTATGGTTTTGCCGTTTAAGGCCTATCCGCAATAGTGGGGACTTTGAGAATCCGGGTTTTACCGTCCTTTTTGGGGATGGGTCTAAGCTTAGATTGCTGGATATTTCTGTTGTTAACATTGATGTAATATACCGTAGGCATAGCTCTGATGTTGTTGCACTTTGATAAATTCTCGCTCCTGAACTGAAAATTGACTTTTTTGCCTATTTTACTTGTGTACTAATTACTAAGAATTACAATGCCATCCGTAAACCAACAGTTATTTTCCCAATCTGGATTAAATTTGATTGCATTCACAGTTTCTCCGTCTTGTCTTTTACAAGTTGGTACAGTGTCTATGCTGATATTAGTTATAGCTCAGAAAGCTACAAGCGAGGCATTAATCAGCCTGGGTGAAGCAAGTGAAGAATTATTACGAGGCGATCGCCTACCTGTCCTTCCTTTTCCAGATGGTTATAAATTAGACAAGGATTAGAAATCATCCGTAGAACTCAAGCGTATTTTCATGATGAATGCCCAGAATATGCCCCAATTACCAATTCCCTCCCACTTTAACGCTGCAAAAGTCGGTGAAGTTTGGCGTGTACCTTATCAACAACGTGCTGCTGAATCTGAAACTTATGCCAAACAACAAAACATTCCATCAGCAGCTTTAGATAAAAACCGCATTTGTCTAAGTAGGTTGGCGTTGAAAATTGTCGTTATGGCAAGGCAAAAGGCAAGAGGCAAGAGGCAAGAGTGAAGAGGGTTTGGGCGATTTTACGTTTCTTTACACAGTTTGGTTTTATTGTGTTCACCTACTTATTATTAATAGATGTCCAAAATACCTTTTGCATTCCCTATTTTGAATTATTTGTAGGCGGAAAAACTGGAATTGGTGCAGTTGAAGATAATCAAAGACTGTGCGAATTTATTTATCGCAACTTGGGAATAATTACCAAAATTATTCCCACACTGGATACTCACACAGCCATGCAAATCTTTCATCCTATATTCTGGGTAAATTCCCAAGGAGAACACCCAATACCTGCCGCAACCAACATTACACCCACAGATATTGAAAACGGTATTTGGCAAGTTAATCCAGCGGTTGCTAATAGTCTCAATAATGGTGATGATGACTTGTTAGCAAAACAGGCTTTTCATTATGTTCAACAACTTAGCCAAGATGGAAAATACCCGTTAACAGTGTGGCCTTATCATTCCATGTTAGGTGGAATTGGTCATGCTTTGGTTGCATCAGTAGAAGAAGCAATATTTTTTCATAGTATCGCCCGTCAAAGTCAAACCCAATTTGAATTAAAAGGGGAAAATCCGTTAACAGAAAATTATTCTATTTTACGCCCCGAAGTTTTAACAGGATTTGATAATCAGCCAATTGGACAAAAAAACACAAATTTAATTAAACAACTTTTAGAATATGATGCGGTGATTATTGCGGGACAAGCTAAAAGTCATTGTGTTGCTTGGACAATTGACGATTTATTAACAGAAATTAAACAGGTAGATCCCACCCTCACAAAGAAAATTTATCTTTTAGCTTAACCGACAGAAGCCCCACGACTGACCCGAAGGGCAGCGTGGGATGAATGGCGCGTGAATTAACGACAGTTTTTCGACCAAAGCGACAGCAAGGGAGAAAAACATGGAGGCAATTCACAAATCTTGTGTTATAGTGTTTTGTAGTGTTTTATAGTAAATTTCTTTCGCTCTAATATGTTAAAAGTTGTCAAAATCAGATTATATCCAGATGCCCAGCAGCAGCAGTCATTAGCACAAGCTTTTGGCAGTTGTCGTTGGTTATGGAACTATTTTTTGAATTTGATGAATGAA
>NZ_LJOU01000091.1:0-24147 GCF_001672085.1 Anabaena sp. AL93
CATCCCCTACATCCCCTACATCCCCTACATCCCCTACTTAGGACTCACCTTATCAATCACCTTGATTTTGCCATCATCGCCCACAGTCCAGACATCATAAGTACCAATGACATCACCATTAGCGTCAACATCTACATCACCGCTTGCGCCTTGATAATTAATTTGTTTCCCTTCTTTAAGTAGCTTCAATCCTTCACAAACATCGCTAACTGGTGTACCTTGACCAGCGGATACTTCCCGAATTTTACCAGCAATAGCAACCCCTGTATTTTCCTTCGCAGCTTGAGCGGCTAATACCAACAAAGCCGCAGCGTCCCAAGATTGAGGTGCGTATTCTCCAGGAGAACCGCCTTTTTTCTCTTGCCAAAGTTTATTAAAGTTTTCCAAACCTGGACCACTAGAACCAGGAACTGTCCCAATAGCCCCCGATAAAATATACTTGCCGTCACTACCTTTGCCAACTTGGTCAGGGAAAGTAGAAGATTTTACGCCGTCCGTGAGTAAAATTTGTACGCCTTTCGTGACACCTTGTTGATAAGCAGCTTTGAGAAATAAACTCCCTGTTTCCGCATATAATACGCCTAAAACCGCATCTGGTTTCCCAGCAAAAGCCGCAGTTGCTTCTGTATCAAATGTTTGGGATTTGGGATCATAGCGCACAGGCTTATCTTTATTAACTACTGTTCCGCCCAATTTTTCAAAAGTATCTACAAATGCTTTTTCAAACCCCACGCCATAGTCATTGTTAATAACTACTGTGGAAACTCTTTTAAAACCTTTTTTCTTAGCAAGTTGAGCTAAAGCTAATGCTTGATAGGTATCAGGGGGAGCAGTTCGCGCCCAAAAGCCCTTAAAGTCACCTTTTTTAGCTTTGTCGGTAAATACGGGGCTGGTGCTACCAGGAGAAATCAGCATGACTTTATTGGGTACAGCAACAGAAACCGCCGCAGTGGAAACGCTACTAGCAAAAGAACCGACTACACCAGCTACCTTATCTAAGGTTGCTAATTTGGTCATTCCCGCAGCACCGGCTTTAGGATCTGTTTGGTCGTCTACTTGTACTAAAGTGACTTTTTCACCGTTAACACCCCCACAAGCGTTAACTGTGTCTACTAATAAGGGAACTGAACCAACCATTTGTTGTCCAATGGAAGCTAAGTCACCTGTTGTGGGTAATAAACTACCAATTTTCAATCCTTTAGTATCACTGGTTGTAGTGGTAGCACTTGGGGAAGTGGTACTACTTCCAGTAGATGATGGGGGATTGGGATTTTCGCAAGCGGCTAACAAGAAACCACTGGCTAAGGTTGCTATACTCAAGGCTAGGGAAACACGAATTTTTGCCATAGTTAATCACACAGATATTCAGAAAACTTGATGTAGATATATTTACATCAAGCCTTTAAATCGCAGATTATAACATCCTCAAACTATCATTGGTTTCAATTAAACCATAACTTTTTCACCGGGTTTAGGGGCAATTACCTGGGTTGTTAAATTGTTTTTCCCTAGCAATGCGCGAAATTCTGCCACAGTTCCCTTTTCTTGCAAGAATTTTACTAATATTCCTGCAAACAAAATATCCCCTCCGGCTGCGGTAGGGAGGATAAATTGAGGTTTTACGGATTTTGCTACTTCTAGGGCGCTATTCATCCCTTTGATAATCGGACCGAGTAAGGGTAAGCTCAAATCAATGATTGGAGTGATTACTACGTCAATGGGTGCTATTTCTTTGAGTTGAGGGGAATGATAGCCATGAGGTTCATAATAAAGTGTGGAATTATTTACTAAATCTTTGAGCAGATAGCCGTTTTCTAATAGGGTGGGTCCAATGGGAGAACCAGGAAAAGCTTTGATTTCTACTTGCTGATTTAAGGTAAAGGTTTCGCCATGATTGAGGCTAATTATTTGTTGATAACCCAGTTGTTTGACAACTTTGGCAGCATTGGGGGAAGCGACAACTGGGATATTTTTGTTAAGCTGCTTTAGGGTGGGTGGGTGTGCATGATCTTCTAAACCTTGAGAAAGCAAAATTAAATTTATATTATCTGGTATTGACCGATCCTGAGAACGAGAACCTTTAAATAACCAATCTAAGTTATTAAAGGTTAAATCACCAATTAACCAAGGGTCAATAAGTATTCGTTGTTCACCAATTTCAATTAACCAACTATTACTATCTAACCAAGTAAGGTTCATAATCACAGAAATTCCTTATTTTTAATATTAAAGATCAAACTTCGTAAATAGCGATTACTAGGTCGCGCTATCTCTATTCCTATGGCTCCTGCGTCGCCACGCAAGCTATCGGAACGCTACGCGAACGCGAACGCTATCACACTCCATTCTCGATAACTACAAAAACTGACACTATAATGTTTAAAACTTGGGTAATAGGTCAGCTTGTTTACAAATTGCATTGGCAGTAATATGATCAATTGCACGATGCCTTTTGACGGGAATAGTTTTTATATCATTAGTATAAATAGAATGATTGCCACCTTCCCGCAATAAATAAAATCCATTTTCTTCCAAATACTTAATTAAATCTTTTCGTTTTACTGACATAATCAAACTTCTACAGGAATTTGTTCCAGTAAAGAGTTTCCTGTGGGAATTTCTTTATTTTGTTGATGATAGGCAAGAATCATTTCTTTGAGTGCATCTTGTAGCATAGCTCTACACATTTCTAGTGTTTCTCCCTCAGTAATGACTTCTTGCCATTCAATCAATTGTCCCATATATCCACTATTTATTTTGGTATATTTTGCGGTGTATGTAGTTAGCATAAGACATTAATCAAGAGTACTCTATAAATTATAACTTTTTTTTGAGTCTATACATTCTTTGTCACCAGTTGTCTATTGTCCTGCTAACATTTGTAATAATTTATCCATGTTATCTAAATTACCAACCATCCGCCGAATTGGATGGGGCCAAACCTTAACTAAAGTAGGAGTAGCGGAAACTTGATCAATTTCTGCCTGTTCTGGATTTGTGAGGACATCAATAACTTTGAGAGTATAAGGATATCCTAGCGATCGCTCTAAGGATTCGTGCAAGTTCTGTAAAATTTTTTCTGTAGTCGCACTATGACCAGCCACAAACAAACGCAAAACAAAGCCTGGCGCTCCTTGAATATTTTGTAGCACAGGTTGTCTATTGACAACTGGTGGCTGGTATTGCGAGGGAGAATCAGCCAAATATAACCGCACAATTAAATCATGATCTCGCCAAAGCTGAGGAAATGTCGACCGATAAGTTGATAATACCAAGCGATCGCACAAACCATCCTGCCAAGGTGCTGATTGCCATACCAAATCCCCCGTCCCAAAAATCGCATTCAACACAGCCTGATGCCTAATCACCGCCGGATAAGCTTCGGCAAAAATT
Source organism: Anabaena sp. AL93 (assembly GCF_001672085.1). Lineage (NCBI taxonomy): Bacteria > Bacillati > Cyanobacteriota > Cyanophyceae > Nostocales > Nostocaceae > Anabaena > Anabaena sp. AL93. Next base: position 3,394 of record NZ_LJOU01000091.1, read on the forward strand.
TGCACTTGTTGAGTCCGAGGATTTAACCAGTGATCAATAGTTGCAGTATAGCAAGGCACTAAAAAATGTGGCGGCTCCGGTAAATCGAGAATTTCCTGCAAAGCCGCACATAAATTTAAATGCCATCGTCCTTGCTTACTAGGGTCAATACAATATATCAAATCCCCCCCAGGCGTAAACAAGGCAATACCCTTGAACAACTGGGGTTTAGAAAGTTTGTCTACATTCAACTTAGTCATTAGTGATTGGTCATTGGTCATTGGTCATTGGTCATTACCCATTACCAATTAAACACGACCTCGGAGGAATTGAGCCATTTCGTTAGGAGTTGGCGACATTTCTAGTGCCGTTTCCTCGGTAATCCGACCTTCTTGGTAAAGATCGAGCAATGACTGATTCATTGTCACCATGCCATCAAAACCAGCTTGTTTCATTAACTCCGCAATCTCATCATACTTGCCATCCTTCACCCATTCCTTAACAGCCTCAGTATTAATGAGAATATCGTGGAAAGCCGCCCGTTTACCATCTGTAGTTCGGCACAAGCCTTGAGCAATCACCGCTACTAAAGATTCCGCAACCGCTATTCGCATAGCTTCCTGTTCTTCACCCGAATACAAATTGAGAATCCGTTCAATAGTTTTTACCGCACTATTTGTGTGCAGAGTTCCCATCACCAAGTGACCTGTTTGTGCCGCCTTCAGTGCCGTATTCACCGTTTCCTTATCCCGCATTTCCCCCACCAGAATTAAATCTGGATCTTCCCGCAAAGCTGCTTTCAAAGCATTATCAAACTTGCGAGTGTGCATTCCCACCTCCCGCTGTTTAACCAAAGACTTACGGCTTTGGTGGACAAATTCCACCGGGTCCTCAATCGTAATAATATGTTTAGCCATCTCCCGATTGATATAATCAACCATCGCTGCCATTGTCGTAGACTTACCCGAACCAGTAGGGCCTGTCACCAAAACTAAACCCTTGTGATGATGACAAATATCTCTAAACACTGGTGGTAGGCGCAACTGCTCCATAGATAGAATTTTGAGAGGAATTAACCGCAGTACCATTGCATAACCACGCAGGGAATCAAACACATTAATCCGCACACGGGCAAAATCGTACTGAGTCGCCCCATCAAATTCTAAATGTTCTTGAAACCTTTGAATTTCAGAATCAGAGAGAATCTCCCGCAACCAACGCATAAAAGTCGGTTTATCAACTTCGGGATAACTTGTCGTCAGAATTTCCCCTCGGCTGCGGAAGCGGGGAATTTCACCCACTCCCAAGTGAATATCAGAGTAACCCTCATCAAAGGCTTCCTGAACAAGCTGCGCCAAGGTACGTCCTACAGGTTCATTCGTTAACCCATTAGAATTGGAAAATATTGGTGGTGGTGTAGTAATTATTGGTGGCGCTGGTGCGTTCATTTCTAAATTTGCCACCGGAGGCTGTACTTTTGCTTTTGGTAAAGGTGGCGGCATTCTAAATGTTTGTGATTCTGTCATATATTTTCACCTTTGTTAATTAGTAATTTTGTCAGTTGTCAGTTGTCAGTTGTCAGTAGAAAATATTTTCCCCCTGCTCCCTGCCCCCTGCCTCTGTTATGCAGTCTTTTGAGTCGGTTATTCACCAACATACATATTTTTTAACACATACTGATTATCCTTGATCTTCCGTAAGATTTACATAATATACAGGAATCATGAATGATATTTGAAAAATTTTAAGGCTATAGTGATTTTCAGAACTATTCCTTTACCTGAATCTCAACGTTAATTTCCAGCGTTGAAGATAGCGCAATCTGTGAAAGTTGAGGGAGTTACACCACCAATGTTACACAAGTAATTAAGTGGTATCATTAATCAATTAATGTCAACTTGAATTGAGATAGTGATCATATGTTTTGGAACAAACCAAAAACTGCAAGTCCGAAAGTTCCCCCTTTCCGTATCAATTATAGCTTTGTCCATCCCTATGTACCAATGGATAGTGATCCTTTAGTGCAATTTGCAGTAACATTTAGTAATCGTGATGATATTGATTTATCTCAAGTGGATGTTACTGCTCATATTTGCTTGGTATTAGATATCAGTGGTAGTATGAATACTGCTGACAAGTATCCCTTATTATTGCAAGCCATTCCTTGTATTATTGATGCACTTTCAGATAATGATTGGCTTTCTATTATTCTATTTTCCACTCGCAGTGAATTAATTTGGTCTAATGATATTGGAAGTAGTCGCAGTCGTAAACAAGAAATTATTCAGCGCATTGATCAATCTGGAGTCAAGTTTGAACAAACTTATCTATCACAAGGTTTACGTTTAGCTATTGATGAAATTAAATATTTTTCCCAATACCGTCCTGATGCAGTAAATAGATTATATATTCTTACGGATGGTCAATTACATGATGCTGAACTTTGCTATCAACTTAATCCAGAATTACGTAATCTTAATGTAGAAATTAATTCCTATGGATTTGGTCAAGATTTTGCGGAAGAAACCATACGTCAAATTATGGCAGGTTGTCCAGGCGGTCGTGTTAAATGTATTTATAATCAAAATGAGCTTCCTCTTTCTTTTACTCATATAGGTAAAGTAGCAGGTAATTTAATAGCGACTGATGCTGAATTAGAATTAAGATTCTCACCTAATGTAATTCCAGGTGATGCTTTTCGGTTTGAACCTGGTACAAAATGGTTTGGTTCAATAGATGGAAGAACTCGACTTTTTTCTAGTCAAATTGGAGGTTTAGAAAAAGGAAGGATTTATAAATATTGTTTTGAAACCCGACTTAGACAATCCCAAAAAGACCGTGAACAAATAGCTACTGCAACTTTGAGTTATAATTTTAAAGGACACAAAGAAACTGTAAATCAGGAAATTTTCATCAATAGAAGTAAAGACACATTCCGTTATTCAATGACAGATGATGAAATTGCAGGGTGGTTTTTTTGGTTAGATGGATTGCGTACTAATGATCCTAAAGCACAAATGGATAGCTTAAAATCGCAGTTAAAAATATTACTTTCTGATGGTTCTGACCCTGATCACATTAAACTAATAGAACAAGCGATTGATAAATTAGAGAAAGAAGGAACACTGGATGGATTATCTAATATTCAAAAACGTCGATTAAGAGCTAACGATAGAAGTACTATAGGAAGAAGAAACTAGACTATAACATTTGTTGATTTATAGTTTGTTGTAAATTCTTAAAACTACTATATTTGTATTGAATGAGATTACTAATTAATTTTTGTAACTCAGGAGAGTAGTTTTTTAAAATAGTTTCTGAAAGATTTGGGTTTTCACCTGGATAAGGTTGTTTATTTGTTAATACTTCCCATAACATCTTACCCAAAGTATACATAACATAGTTAGGGTTAGGATATATGATGTTTCCTTGTTCATAAGATTCCAAATATTCTACAGGAATATAACTTTCTGTAAATGGTGGTGAAATGTTTTCATCTGGACGAAGAGGAATTAATGAACCAGCATCTAAAATCCTAATCTGACTATTATTAGCAGTGAAAATAAAATTTAGAGGATTAATATCAGAATATAAATACCCTTCTTTAAATAAAGTAATGCACAAATCTGTCATTTTTGATGCTGTTTCCCATGCTAATAATTCTATTTGTTCATACTTAATTATAGATTGATTATGTAAATAACGGGTGACTTCCAATAAATCCATACCTTCAATAAATTCCATCACTAAATAAGGTTCTTGATTTGCAGTTTCATTACTTCTATAATCAGCATTAAGGGGATTTTCACCATATATAAAATCATACAGAAAGGGTAAATTATTATAATTGAACTTTTTAAGTAGTTCTGCTTCTTTGCTTAGATGATGACGAGAATTATTAATTTGTTCTTGACTAATATAAGCCGGACGATGATAATCAAGATAAGGTATTTTAACAATCACTAAACCTCCATATAGTTTTTCTGCTAAGTAAACTATACTTTGTCCACCAACAGCATATAACCAACGCAATGTATAATTTTGATTAATTCTAAATCCTTTCAAGTCTAATAATTTGTCAAATAGTCCTGGTAAATTTCTAGCTATAAGCAAATCAGCAATATTTCTCTCTCTTAACTCATAGTTTTGTTGTGGTTGTGTAATTTGATTAGATTGATTTTTTAATGAATTTGTATTATTAATCTCATTATTCACTACATTGTTAATTTGATGATTAGTCGAGTTAGGAGAAGATATAGAAGCAAAAATATCTTTAATTACATTAATAAATCCTTTTATTTTATTAAAATTTGGAAATTCAATTAGATTTATTTCATCATCAAAATTATTCTCTTCCATTTCAGCTTCTATTTCTGAGATTCGCCTAATCCCTGGTATTCTCAGAGTAGGAGCATTAGAGTTTATTGAAGGTATAAGCGTACCAAAGGAATCTAACCAATCTTGTATAGATTTAGGACGATTATCATCATTAGGATAAAGAGTCATTCCCATCAGAATAGATTGATTAATTACAGGATTAATTTTAGGATTAATATCAATTGGTTTTTCTAATGGGATACCTGTTGATCTGCTAAAAGATGGAGTAGGTACTTTTCCTGTCAATAAATGATACAATGTGGCAGCCAAACCATAAACATCTGTAAACTCTCCTTGTTGTGAATCATGAATATATTGCTCAATAGCTGCAAAGCCATGAGTTAAAGGTTCTATTTTAGATAGAGTTTGATCGGGAATAAAGTCTCTCGCTAACCCAAAATCAATTAGGACTACCTCAAAATTATTACGCAACATCATATTTTTAGGTTTCACATCTCTATGAAGTAAACCTTTACTATGAATCTCTGTTAAAGCTGAACCAATTTGAGAAATATACAATAATGCTGTCAGTTCTTCTAAAATACCTTGTTTTTTTATATTGTCCCAAAGATTTGCGCCAGAAATATACTCCATAACTAAACAAGGAATATCTCTTTCATTGAAAAAGTTTTCATATTTTGCAATATGAGGATGGGTACAAGTAGCTAATTTCAATGCTTCATCTTTAAAATCAGCTTTTAATTTTTCTGCATCTGAACTTTGTTGAGAATTTTCATTTAAAGTTTTGATGACAAATTGCTTACCCTTATTATCTTCTGCTAAATAAGTAATACCAAAACCACCTCTACCAAATTCTCTAATGATCTGGTAGCGATCGCCAAATAGTTTTTGTCCTGGAGTAAATATCATACTGAGATGCTGTTTTGTAATTTAACTGATATTTATACTAACGCACTAAGTAGGTAAACAGGAAAATTTAAAGATATGTAACGGTATGTAAATTTATCTCAACGCGAGATTCTGATTGAGTTTCAGCTATTTTACAAAACGTAATAAATGTCGCTTTTATTATGCACACCTACTTAAACCGTTGATAATTGTGCTTTACTAACTCCGTTCTAACACACCCTACATACCTAATTTTTTCAAAAATAAAATAGTAATTCTATATCAGTAACTAATAATATAAAGTAATTCAGGGTAAAGAGACAGGTAAAAACGAGGAAAATTAAGAATTACCCAGTACCTACAGCCTATTTTTTATCACCTCTTAATAAATTATGAGAAATAAGATCGTTTTCTATAAGAAATGTTAAGCATCTGGACAATCTGATTGCCGGGATCAATATCTGCTTCTCATCTACCGTTAGTCCATATCTCTCAAGGCATATACCAGAACTCCTTCCCCTACCTGTGGGTATATGTGAATTATCATTCATAACTCGAAAAAATCAACTGTAAACTTTAGTAAAGAAATGCTCATTTTAGAGCTAAGGTTTTATATACTAGATTTCACTGAAACAAAATCAGTTAATTCGCTTTCGAGTGATAAAAAACTGAAATTTAAACTTGCTGTGTATTAGGAGGAAAAGTCATGGTTTCGGCTCAAAGCTCTAATCTAGTTCGGACCCACTCCTTGTTAATGATGAGAAGCTTTTTAATCTGGACATTTACATTGGCAGTGTGCTTGTTAGTTGTTGGTTTTCCATTGGTTGTATTAATGGCTACAGTAGGTTGCTTGTTATCTATTGTTTTACAATCCGTGATGCCTGCTAGTGCCGTGTTAATTGTGGCAGGTGGCTTAGTAACGTTTAATGTCATGGCAGTATTAATTGCTGCTGGAGTGCTAACAGCTAAAGGTATTCATCCTAAGCAAATAAAATGGTTAAATTGGTTACATGACGAAGCTGAAAAAACTCAAACCACTGTTTATGCAGCTTGCCCTTTAACTTGTGAAATCAACCAATAATTATCATTAGCTAACACTTGACAAATAGTACATCTGCCCGGTTTAGCCGGGTTTTTTAATGTTGAAAATAGGGAACAGGGAACAGGGAACAGGCAAGAGTATTACCCATTACCCATTACCCATTACCATTAACTATTTTCCTAACTTAATCGTGTTACCAATTGCAATTAGACTGTCCTCAAATAAAGCCTCACGTCCCCAGCGTTGCACCTGTTGACTCAACAAAGCCTCTGCCTTTTGTTCCGAAAGAGAAGTAACCTGTTGGAACAAACCAGACGACTGAGCGCCACCATGAGTTTCCATTCGCATACAGCCGCCAGTTTCCGAGCAAATCACAGTTCCACAATTAGCTTGAATATTAGTAGAACTCAACCGCAAACCAATTAAATCGCCGACAATTTCCCCAATATCAGCAATGGGAACACCTGCCAACTCAACTTCTATGTGTTTTTGGTCTTGAGACAGGAATTGCACAGAAGTGATGTCATAATCACCGTTTTCCTGTTTATAGCCAACTGGTTGCCATTCTAAGCGATTAGCTAACCAACCCAAATACAATAAGGCTTGAGCAGCATTGCCTTTTTCATAATCAATATTGACACGATCAATTTCTCTAAGAGCAGCCCGACGATTAGGCGCATCATAAGCTTGTGCTGTCAACTCCTGCCACGCAGATAACCGCCGCCAATTCAAATCAGCCAAAGGTACACCAGATTCTACTAACTTTTGCAAGCTGAGTAAATCATCTTCTGGTGTATTAAAGTTGCAAGAATCAACAATGACATTATTGCAAACTGCGGCTAATCGTTTAAACAAAGGGTTAGCCGCATCCGGTGTAGCTTTCCACCAGAGGAACTTAGGTAAACCACCGATTAATAAAGCGGGAATCATGCCCCCAATGCGTTCTAATGCCGAAGCAGTACCAGTGAGTGTAATATATTCACAGCAAACAAGAGTGCTAGAAGACTGCTTTTGAATTGGGCAATAGGCAGAAACTTGAGCCTTTACCCCTTCATCATCCCCAGCCACAGGACATAAAGCAATGATCCGGCAGGGGTTACGGATGGCAATTTCGTCCGCAATGGTGGGACTCGTAGGACTGAAAGTATAGCCCATAGCGGCACCATGACTATCTCCATTTGGTCCGGTGTGCTGCTTTTGGAAATATTCTTGCCGCAAAGCAGTGAGAGTTTCTGGTGTTGCACTACCAGTTTCTGAGAGATGGTGCTTTTTTTGTAATTCCTGCAATGCTGTTTTAGTTTGAGGTCCGAGAATGCCATCAATAGGACCCTTGTAAAAACCTGTTGCAGTTAATAAATACTGGGTTTCTTCAGGTTCGTAAACCACCAAAGTAAATGTTGTAGCGCGGGTAGCAGCGGGTAAACCACCGTCTTCTCCCTGAATACCGTAACTTTGCCAAACTTTAGTAAGTTCTGCTTCAATTTCGGTGAGGGAAACATCCTTGGGGGCTTGCAAAGAATAAATTGTTGGTGCTTGGGAAATCATATTTGTCAGTTGTCAGTTGTCAGTTGTTCGTTGTCAGTTGTTCGTTGTCAGTTGTCAGTTGTCAGTTGTTTTACCAATGACCAATGACTAATGACCAATGACTAATTAAAGTCTGCGCCAGCGGCGACCGTCTTGGTTAATTAATAATTCTGCCTCTTCTGGTTCCCAAGTACCGGCTTCATACTGAGGGACAGTGGCAGGATCTGCGGGTAAATCCCATACAGATAAAGCAGGTGTAACCACTTGCCAAGCCGCTTCTACTTCGTCCGCCCGTGTAAATAAAGTTTGGTCGCCCATCATACAATCAAGGAAGAGACGATCATAAGCATCAGAAGTAGCTGTAATTCCAAAAGAACCATAGCTGAAATCCATATCTACGGAACGGGTGCGGAAATCACCACCGGGCATTTTTACATCAAACCGGAGGGAAATCCCTTCATTGGGTTGTATCCGCATGGTCAAAACGTTGGGGTTAGCTTGCTGGGATGCGGAGGGGAACATTCTGGAGGGAACTTCGCGGAAGTGAATGGCAATTTCACTAACTTTTTTGGGCATCCGCTTGCCAGTTCTCAGGTAGAAAGGAACACCTTTCCAACGCCAATTATCTACTAAAAACTTCATCGCCACATAGGTGGGAGTGGTGGATTCAGGATTAACTCCTGGTTCATTTCGATACCCTTCCACCTGTTGTCCTTTCATCCAGCCAGCGCTGTACTGACCACGAATAGCTGATTTTGATAAATCATGAACATCAGCCAAACGGGTAGCTCGTAGCACCTTGACTTTTTCTGTACGGATACTATCAGCATCCATAGCGTTGGGTGCTTCCATTGCCGTTAAACAGTAAAGCTGCATTAGGTGGTTTTGTAACATATCCCGGAGTGCGCCGGCGGTTTCATAATAGCCAGCCCGGTCTTCCACGCCTACGGTTTCGGCTACGGTGATTTGGACGTGGTCAACAAATTGCCGATTCCACAAAGGTTCAAAAATGGCATTAGCAAAGCGGAAAACCAGCAAGTTTTGGACTGTTTCTTTACCTAAGTAGTGGTCAATGCGATAAACTTGGTTTTCTTTACAAAACTTTTGGACTACTTGGTTGAGGTTTTGGGCGGAAGCTAAATCGCGTCCAAAGGGTTTTTCGATGACTAAACGATGTTTTTCGGGGTCGTCTAGCATTCCCCCTAGTCCTAGTTGTTTGATAGCTTCGGGGAAGAAGTTGGGCGCGACGGAAAGGTAGAACATCCGGTTTCCGCGTGTTCCCCGTTTTTCGTCTAATTCAGCTAATAGGGTTTTGAGTTTTTGGTAGCCGGCTGGGTCGTCTATGTTCCCTGGGCAGTAAAATAAACCTTGGGAAAAGTCTTGCCAGAGTTCACCTAGTTCTACACTAGCGTGAGCTTCTTCCATGCCTTTTTGCATCTGCTCACGGAAGTATTCATGACTCCATTCCCGACGGGCTACGCCCACAATGGTGGTTTCTGCGGGAATCCGTCTTTCTCTCCGCAATTTGTATAATGCTGGGACTAGTTTCCGCCAAGTTAAGTCTCCAGACGCGCCAAAGATGACAATTATTTGTGGTTCGGGCATCCCTTGCTGTTGTAGACCGGCACGCAATGGATTTTCTAACAAACTGACCATAGGATTTTAGATTTTAGATTTGGGATTTTGGACCGGGGGTTGAGGTTTGTGATCTTTGCCAATTGCCCCAATTCCCCCTACAGGTGAGAATAGCTTGACTTTGCCTTTTAAAGAGTTCATGAATGACACAGAAAAGACACGGATAGCTTATTGCAGGTATATAGGGTACATAATTAGAATTCAGAATCCAGAATTTAGAATCCAGAATCCAGGGAATAAATTCCCTGTCTGATAGCTAAAGTCGGTTTTAACCGACTATTTTTCTTTTATTTGTTCAGTCTAGAACATGAGGTTTGATTTTTTAATTAATTAGAGCTTTGTCTAGTTATCTGTTTTAATAAAAGACATGACTTTGGCTACGTTTTCTTTACTACCAATAATTAATGGGGTGCGTTGATGCAGTTTGGTGGGAACGACATCTAAAATATCCATTGTTCCTGTGGTTGCTACGCCTCCAGCTTGTTCAATTAAAAATGCTAAAGGGGCGGTTTCATAGAGTAAACGTAATTTACCTTCTGGTTTTTGTAGTGTTCCTGGGTAAAGAAATACTCCACCCTGTAATAAAATTCTGTGAATATCGCTCACCATTGCCCCACTGTAACGGGAACTATAACCTTCTGTGCGATGAACATAACGGATATATTCTCTAAAAGATTCATCCCATTGCCAGAAGTTGCCGTCATTAACGCTATAAGTGGCGGCATGATCTGGCATTTTGATATTTTCTTGACAGAGAATAAACTCACCCAGGCTAGGATCAAGAATGAAGGAATGTACTCCTGTACCTATGGTATACACAAGCATGGTACTTGGTCCATATAGAATATATCCTGCCGCTAATTGCTTGCGTCCATTTGCGAGTAGGTCTTTAGCTTCACCATCAATATCTGCTCCTTCCTGTTGACGAATGGCAAAGATAGAACCTAAACTGAGATTGTTATCTGTGTTGGATGAGCCATCAATGGGGTCATAAAGAAGAGTATAACGACCAATCGGGCAATTTTCCGGGATATAGTAGGGTTTTTCCATCTCTTCGGAAGCGAGACGACAAACTAAACCGCTTTGCTTGAAGACAGAAATAAATACTTCGTTGGCGTAAACATCCATTTTTTTGACGGATTCTCCTTGGATGTTGACTTCTCCAGTGAAGCCGAGAACTCCTTCCATTAAACCAGCGCGACTCAAGCGACGGGCAACTAATTTACCCGCTAAGGCGATGCGGTTCATGAGCGCACTTAAATCCTGGGCATCGGGTCCAAAACTCTGTAGTTGTTGGAGGATGTGGCGGGATAATGTTGTACAATCACGATCTAAAGCTTTATCTGTGGACAAATCCAAAGATTCTGATTCTTGAGTCATATTAGTTTTTCCCTAGCAGTTGGCTATGAGGTCGTGGTTATTTATGGCGATTTTCCATCGCTGCTTCTATCTTAGAAAGGGAATTTCATAACTTAGACGTGATTTTAGATAAACTAAAGAATTGAAATTTTGATTTTAAGATCCCCGACTTCTTGAAGAAGTCGGGGATCTGGGTTTTTCAGTATTTTTCCTAGATAAGAAATAGTTGTTTTAGTGCTTGTTTTCACTACGCACTTAGTATATGATCATGGAGTCAGGCAAATATGAGGATTTGATAGTCATGGTGAAGATAAAGATTTTCACCCCCCCCATAATCGCTAAAACCCTTGCTGTAACAGGATTTGCAACTTCTATTTTGTTAGGTGCTGCTCCTGCTCATGCTATTAATTTCAATTTTCAGTTTCAGGATACTTTTGGAGGTACTAACGGGTTCGTTACAGGAACATTAAGTGGTTTGGTTGAAGGTAATAACACTGGACTAGGGATTACAGCAACGGTTATCCAATCCTTGGTCAATTATGGTTGGGAACACCTGGGAATAAAGGTTCTTCTGACAGAATATACGTTGGTGGCTATACTTGGCCTGCCGATTATAACAACTCTACAACAACATTCACGGCCGTTGCAACACCTGTTCCCTTTGAGCCTAACTCGGCCGTGGGAATAGCAACATTAGGTTTTTGTTTTGGCGCTGCTAAACTCCGCAGAAACCATCTTGCTAAAAAACGCATGGTATCAGTTGAGGCTTAGTTTGATTTTATAGACAAAACACAATAAATATCTTTGAGCCGGCTTGAGCCGGCTTTCGTTATTAGACTGGGAATTCATTCCCAGGTGGGTTCTATTGTAATTTATCCTGAGTCCGCCTCAGAATGAATTCTGAGGCTAATAGCAAAAGTAAGCTAAAGCTAACTAACTAACTAAAGATGAAATTTTTCGGGAGCATTATCATCTTGATTATGTTCTTCCAAAGATGCAATTGTCGTAAAACCCTATAAGTAATTGGACAAAAATATTTACAGTCATTGCGAGGGAAGGGAAGCAATCACAACCCTTGTAATTGCTTCATTTCACTTCGTTCCATATGGCTAACGCCACGCAGCGCTTACGCAATGACATTGTGTAATTAATTCTGTCTCACTAAGTAGGTGGGCGTTAAAAATTGTCCTTGGGGCAAGGGAACAGGGAACAGGGAACAGGAAGAGAGTTTTGAGTGATTTTACTTTTCTTCACATACCTTTAAATTTTAATCAAACCGGAGTCCTATAGTTAGGAATAGGAGTCAAAAGCAAGAATTATGTTGAATATTTTCTATCTATGAATGATGATTTTTTCTTTGTCTAAGTCTCAAGTTTATTTAGTAGTTATTAGTTAAAATACTGATAATCAGGGTAACAATAATCTTCAGTTCTGATAGAAATGAGAGGTTATGAATTTATTGATTTTTCTAAATAAATTTATTGACGATTTTGCATATAATCAAAATATATCTGCTAAAGGTATTAAAGCTGGATTTTTATTTCCTGTTGGCATTGGTTGAGATAAATAACCAATAAGGATTTACGAGTAAGCCTAATTATGCCTAAAAAGACGACTACTCCCCATTAACGACCTGGAGACGAGATGTATCTAGCGCATTCATTCATGAGTGATGAGAAACGGCAACAACATCAACAACATCAACAGCCTTTGATTTTAGTGGTAGAAAATCATGACGATAGTCTACTGCTGATGAGTTATACCCTTGAGTTACTTGGTTGTCAGTCTATTTGTCAAAAAGAAAGTTCAACAACAGTATTTATGGCTAAAGAACATCAACCTGATTTAATCTTATTGAATATTTTTTTACCCGGGATGAATGGACTAGATTTTATTCGGTATCTTAAGCAAGAATCGTTAACTTGTCATATTCCTGTGGTGGCTATGACGGTTTTAACTGATGCTGAATATAACAAACGGATGCTTGAAGCTGGTTTTGATGATTACATCGTTAAACCTTATATGATTGAGGAGTTGGCTGCAATTATCTACCGATTTCTAGGGAGGAAATTTGAGCTATGCTCGGTTTTAGAAGTGCAACAGATTCATTAATAATCATGCGGCAATTTTAGGAAGTTTGACTGTGAATATGCTGCCTTTACCGATTTCTGATGAAAGTTCTATTTCACCTCCGTGTGCTTCAATAATGCGGCTGCAAAGATGTAGTCCTAAACCACTACCTGATCTTTTATTTTTACCCTGACGAAAGCGCTCAAAAATAGTTTCTTGATCTTCTGGTGCAATGCCATAACCTGTGTCTTGAACTTCGATGATGATGGTACTACTGCAATGATTAGCTGGGGATAAGGTTTCAAAAATGCGGATTTCTATACTGCCTGTATCCGTGAATTTGATGGCATTACCAATTAAGTTATGGAATACTCGTCTTAATTCTAAGCGATCGCCTTTAACTATGCCGCCATTATTGCCTGTTGGACTTAATTCGTGGGTATCTAATTTCAAAGTTAAGTTTTTCTCCAGTGCTAAGGTATTTAATTCACTTATGACCTCAGTAGCAATTGCGGTTAAGTTGCATGATTCAAAGTAGAGATTTTTTTGTCCAGCTTCAAAGCGGTAAACTTCTAGTAATGTATTTACCATTTCCAGGAGATTTTGATTGCTGCGAATCATGATACTAATGGGTTGTTTCATTTCTGAAGGAATTTGTCCAAAGACTTCTTGCAGAAATAAATTCAGCACTCGATTAGCAGCTACTAGGGGAGTACGTAAATCATGGGTAAGACGAGAAACAAAGTCTTCTCGCTGGAGGGTCATTTTGCGTTGTTCGTCAATACTGTGCTTTAATCTTAAGAGCGATCGCACTCTGGCTAATAATTCTTCAATCTCAAAGGGTTTGCGAAGAAAATCATCAGCACCGATATCTAAACCTTCAACTACGCTAGCTTCAATACGGGCTGTCAGTAGTAAAATCGGAATATAGTTGATTTCAGGATTATTCCGAATCCGTTGTGTAACTTCATAACCATTTATTTCTGGCATCATCACATCTAAGATAATCAAATCCGGTGGTGACTTAATGACTTTTTCTAAGGCTATTTTACCATCCATTGCTGAATCAATTTCATAGCCTTCGCTTTCTAAGATTGTCCGCATTAAAGTCAGATTATCTGGGACATCATCAACGCACAAAATTCGGAATTCTTTCAAGTTAGACATATTTAAGTTCTTGGTAATCTACAATTTTAAGTGGGGATAATTGATTGAAGCTTTATGAGGAGAATATACAGAATGAAAAGGATTTTGATGAGGACTAAAAACTACACTCCCTAAATCTGGTGCTAAATTTATTTTTCGTGGTAATTTTATTTTAAATATTGAACCTACCCCTAACTGACTTTCGATATCTATTTTTCCTCCCATGATGTCTACCAGTGAATCAATAATAGCTAAACCTAACCCTGTACCTGAATATTTACGACCAATACCTTGATCAATTTGGTGAAATGCTGCAAAAATTTTTTGAAAATCTTGAGAAGCAATACCAATCCCTGTATCCTTCACGGTTATTATAACTTGATTTTGAGTTGTTTCTTGGATTTCTACCCAAATAGTCCCAGCCTCAGTAAACTTTACAGCATTGGAAAGTAAATTGATGACAATTTGTTGTAACCGTACTGCATCATTAAATACTAATGTATTTTCTAGGTCTATTTTAACTAGCAAAGATAAATTTTTGGCTTCAGCTAAGGGACGAATTTTTGTAACCGCATGACTCACAACTTTTGATAAATCCAATATTTCTGGCTTTAGTTCTAATTTCCCGGATTCTAGTTGAGAAAAATCCAGAATTTCATTAATTTTTAGCAGTAAATCTTTGCCATTATTGAGAATTTTCTCTACCATGTCTAGTTGTTGATTTGTCAACTGACCAAATTTGGGACGTAAGAGAATTTGTGAAAACCCAATAATTGCATTCATGGGAGTTCTTAGTTCATGGGATATGGTGGCTAAAAATAGTGATTTGAAGCTAGATATTTCTAAGAGTTTAAAGTTTTGGTATTTAATATGTTGCTGTTGTGCTGTTAATTCTTTTTGCTGTAAAACTAGCTGTTCACGACTTTCTTTAAGCTCTTGGTTTGCTAAATCTAGCCGCATTTCAGCATGATGTATACGGATGGTACTGCGTAAGATTTGAGCTATGGTTTCTGGTGATAATCTAGACTTAAGAAAATACTCACTAGCACCTAATTTTAGCAACTCTCTGGCTATTTGTTCATTGTCTGAATCTATGAGAATTACTAGCGGAACTTTAATCCCTGAAGATTGTAATTTATGGATTAATGTGAAACTATCTTGATTTGGTAAGTGATAGTTAAAAAATACGCAATCATAGTGATTATTGATGAGGGCAAAAAAGGCATGATTCCCATCTTTAACTTCATCAATTTCCATGCTAATAGCTGTTTGGGTCAGAGCTAGACTTACTATTGAGCCATTAGTCTGATCATCGTCTACAACTAAGATTTTCAGATTCTCTTCCATCGGTTTTTCTTCTGGCTGTCAAATACAGATTTATATTCAGCATTTCTATTTTTACAGTTTCTAGATTATACAAATAATGAACACGATTTTCTGGTGAATGAGCAGATTTATTTCCAGGTAAAAGAAATACTTTATCCACTTAAAAACATTGTAAATTAGTAATTCATTAACTGTCCTCACCCATTAGTGAGAGTTGCATGGAAACATTATGTACCATTGGCTTAAGTGTTTTTATCTAAATATTGGTAATAATTGTCAGGTGAAAAATTATTTGCGTCACACATATAAATAAGTAGGTTGGCGTTGAAAATTGTCGTTATGGCAAGGCAAAAGGCAAGAGGCAAGAGTGAAGAGGGTTTAGGCGATTTTACATTTCTTTACACAGTTTGGTTTTATTGTGTTCACCTACTTACGTTTTTAACGTAGATATCAGGGTTAGAAGTTTTTTTTTGTGTCTGATAGCATAGTGTGATAATAGTAATACTCGCATATTCGCTAACTGCTGTGTTGAATCCATTGTAAATTTCGTAATAGTACCATAACTGTAATTTTTCTGATTTGTCTCAATAATTTCATTTGTTTTGCGGGAAATATCTATATATCTTTAGCTAGATTTTTACAGCTATGAAAATTCAAAAATCAATTATTTACTATTCCTATTGATAGATGTTCATTGTTTCACAGATCATATATGCTGAGGGGTGGATAAATTAGATACAATTCTTAAAAATCAGCTTTTTCTCCTACTTTTTGCTATTGGTAATACTTCCTTCAGAAGTCATCTGATTATCACGGGTGTAATAAATAATGAGTGACATTAGCATTCTATTAATTGAAGATCATGATTTAACGCGCATGGGACTGAAAACTGAATTGCAGTTGCATGGCGGTTTTAAGGTGGTAGGTGAGGCGGCTAGTGCGAATCTGGGACTAAAACTGCTAGAAACAACTAAACCGGATGTGGCTGTGATAGATATCGGTTTACCCGATATGGATGGGATTGAACTGACGCGCAAGTTTAGACGTTATCAGGCGGAAACAGGACAATCGCAGACCAAAATATTGATTTTGACGATGAATAATTCAGAAAATGTGGTTTTGGCAGCCTTTGCCGCCGGCGCAGATTCTTATTATATGAAGGATACAAGTGTTAATAAATTTATTGAGGCTGTACAAGCAACGTTTCATGGTAACTCTTGGATTGATCCGGCGATCGCTAATATAGTATTACGGAAAATGCGCCAAGGTGTCCCCGGTGATCATCAATCATTTGATAAGCCGAAAACTGTCAAAATTGAAGCCCTAGAAACAGAATATGAACAAGTTTTAGAAACTTACCCCCTCACCCAACGGGAACTGGAAATTCTGGCATTGATTGTGGCTGGTTGCAGCAATGGACAAATCGCCGAGAAGTTATATATTACTGTAGGTACGGTCAAAACTCATGTTCGCAATATTTTAAATAAACTCTGTGCTGATGATCGTACCCAAGCAGCAGTTCGGGCTTTACGTTCCGGTTTGGTGGTTTAGGAAAGGAGTCATGAGGTAGGGGCGCAGGGCCTGCGCCCAGTCAGGAGTATGGCTAACGCCACGCTGCGCTATCAGGAATTCAGGAATATGGCTAACGCCACGCTGCGCTATCAGGAGTATGGCTAACGCCACGCTGCGCTATCAGGAGTTTAGGAGGAAGAAGGAAGAAGGAAGAAGAAAATTACCAATGACCACTGACCAATGACCAATGACCAATGACCAATGACCAATGACCACTGACCACTGACCACTGACTAATGACCAATTACCCTTTCTTGTAAGCATTCTGCAATCCGTTGTGCTGCACCTGCACGTCCCATGCGTTGAATGCCGTTTCCAGCGATCGCATGGAGGATGTCAGGATTTTTGAGGAGAGATTGGATAGCCGGGAGAACTTGTGATGGTTGGTTGACGAGGGTGAGGGATATGCCTAAAAGCCGACTTTGGGCTTCTGCAAAACCGGGGTTATATTGAGGACCATTACCAGGGATAGCGATCGCAGGTTTTCCCAAACCAATGAATTGTTCCGTTGCTGTTCCAGCCATAGCGATCGCCACATCACCTAAATACAAGCAGTCATTATAGGCTTGTTGGGTCAAGATGAAGTAAGAATTTTTTTGTTGAAAAGTCAAACTGTCGGGGTCAGAAATTGGTAAAGGAGATTGATCACACCGTCGCCAACCTTGGATCTGTAAACTTTGTGATAAAATACTACAATCTAGACCAGGAGCGATCGCCCCTAAAAAAATCATCGTCCCCGCAGCCCCAAATAAAGAATCTGGTCGTCGTAAACTAGCCATCAGTGCTGATACAGCAATCATGATGATTTCCCAATTATTGTAAGCTTCCGGCGCACGAGAACCGGGCAAAAGAGTCACAACAAAAGGACGAATCACCTCTTCGAGTTCAGCATCAGGACGATAGAACTGTTGTGCAGTCAAACTTGTCTGTAACCCATCCATCATGGGATTCCCCACATCTACAGCGGGAATTGACCATTTTTTGAGAATTTCCGTAGTCAGAGAATCTCTAGGAAACACCGCCCGACAACGACCACGACTCATCAACCACCTTTCCCAAGGATGGTAAATCGAACCAGAAAAATTTTCCCACCATGCGGACTTTGATTTCCTCGGTAACAATCCCATTGCGTCACGCACATAATATTCTGATTTAGCCGTCCCCACAAAAGCATAATCAGCACCACTCATCGCTGCAAACAGCAAAGGAACAATATCCCCCACAGCGAGAACAGCCTTTTGATTACCTAACTTAGTTTGTGAACTTACCCAACGGCGGATAGATTGAATTTGATTAAGAGTCAACTGCACCAACCCCCCGCCAACATCACGCATTAATTCACGGCTATCCATATAAATAAAACCACCAGAAGGCATAGTTCGCACTTTACCAATCGGAGGAATATCTATTTTTTGATAAGCACGTCCTTCACCCACTATTGGTAAAGCAAAAATATCCGGTGGAGAAGATAATTGTTGTAAAGCCTGAATAATCCGCACAGCAATCATATCTTCCCCATGACCATTGCTTAAAACTAATAACTGTAATGGAGAATTGATCATTTTTCTAAATGCTAGGAGTCAGGAGGTAAGTAGGTTGGTGTTGAAAATTGTCGTTATGGCAAGGCAAAAGGCAAGAGGCAAGAGTGAAGAGGGTTTGGGCGATTTTACATTTCTTTACACAGTTTGGTTTTATTGTGTTCACCTACTTAGAATTATTGAAAATAGCTTTTGCATATTCCCAGGATTGCCATATCCGGGGTTCAGAAGCTTGATGATTTTTTTGGCATTGCTGAATCGAGGTATGAAATTTCCAAATTGAACCTTTAAAAATCTTACCTTTGCGTCTTTGCTACGGCAGTCGCTCATGGGGGAAACCCCCAAGACCGCGCTGCCTCGCCTTTGCGTGAGACTAAAATTCATACCCTTAATCAGCAACGCCATTTTTTTATCTGCATTTTTAACCCTTGACTCCACTCCCCGTATCAGTAGGGACGATGTATTTTTGTAAAAACAAAAATAATACTAACACTGGAGTAATAGAAATTACTGAACCAGCAGCCACTAACCGCCAATCTAAGGAAAATGTTCCAGCTAACTTAGCTACCCCCAATGGTAGAGTATATAAACTTTCATCCTGAATGACAATTAAAGGCCACAAGAAGTCACTCCAAGCACCAATAAAGACAAAGATAGCCAAAGTAATTAAGGCTGGGCGAATGGCAGGTAGCATTACGCACCACCATAATCCTAACTCAGAACTGCCATCTAAGCGAGCCGCTTCCTCAATTTCTTTTGGCACACTTATCAAAGCTTGTCGGAGTAAAAATATACCAAAAGCAGATGCTAAACTCGGAAAAATTATCCCTAAGTAACTATTTCGCAATCCTAGTTGCACTGTTAAAATATATAAAGGAATCATGACAATTTGGAAGGGAATCATAATTGTGGACACAATGGCAATAAAAATCCCATTTCTGCCCACAAATGATAGTCTAGCCAAGGGGTAAGCCGCTAAGGAACAAAATAACAAATTTAAACCAACTGTTAATACTGATACTAATATACTATTGTATAAATAAGTTCCAAAAGGTAGAGATTGCCAAACTCTGGAGAAGTTTTCTAATGTTGGTTGATTGGGTAATAATTGCGGTGGTGACTGCCAGATATTTTCCGTTGGTGATTTTAAGGCTGTACTGATCAGCCATAATAATGGAAATAGCATCACCAGGGCGATCGCTCCTAGTATTCCATAAATAACTAAGGTTTGAATGCGAGAGTTTTTAAAATTCATTATCTTGATAAAAATGATTAAACACGAAAGTAATTAACCTAATAATACAAAAAAATGACTGGATTTTGCGATATGATGAAATCGAAATTTTCAAAATAAGTAATATTTTCATGAAACTAGTTCTGAAAATAGCAGCATTTGTGACTATAATTATTTTTGTTAGTGTTAGCTTAGTCTCTATCCACAAAATTTCCCAAAGTCAGCCAACACAAACCCCTCAAATCACGGCAGACTGTATAACTAACTCCGACATACCTTGTCATAGCCCAACAACATCTGTAAATACACAATTTATTCCCAATCAGCAATTAGATGATCAACAGCGTTTCTTAGCAGTAATCGCCAAAAAAATCCCCACAATTCCCCAAATTGATACTTTTGAATATACTTTACTGCGTACTTATGGGACAGTATTTATTAATCAAAAGCCAGGAATTAACCTACCACAAAAAGTGATTTTAGATAACGAATCAGCAACCCAATCTTTTCAGGATGCAATTAATATAGCTTTAGTAAATGACACACAAGAATGTTATTTACAAAAAACAGCCGCCACCGCTTTAAATCAAGCCAAAAGTTTAGCAACCATTCCTTTAAAATCAGGTTACGCTGGAGATTGTCTTCGCAATTTTGCCACCAATTTAAGATTTTGGAATAAATACGCAAATAGCGAAACATTAGCACAAGTAAAAGCCGGAAAAGAAACAAAAATTCTCGGATTAGTTGCCCCCCCTGGCACATCACAACATCTGTGGGGATTAGCAATTGATTTACAAGTATCAACATCAGCCCAAAGACAGGCTTTAAATGAAAATGGCTGGTTTCAAACTGTAGTTAGTGATCTTCCCCATTGGACTTATTTAGGCTGGAGTGAAGATGATTTACCCAAATTTGGATTACAACAAAAAATTGTCCAAGGAATCAAATATTGGGTAACACCCATTTAACAGGAGTTCAGGAGGTAGGGGCGCAGGGCCTGCGCCCATTCAGAAGTATGGCTAACGCCACGCTACGCTATCAGAAGAATGAAGAATGAAGAATGAAGAATGAAATTTCTCCCCTACTTCCCCTACTCCCCCTAC
>NZ_LJOU01000092.1:0-23263 GCF_001672085.1 Anabaena sp. AL93
AAGTACAAATCTTTGATGGACAAACCAAATTAGGAGAAACCACATCTGAGAATGGAGTATGGGAGATTACCACATCTCAACTTACAGATGGAGTCAAGAACTTAACAGTAATTATCACTGATATTGCAGGTAATGTTAGTGATAATGCTTCTCTATCAATTACAGTTGATACCGTAGTCCCTGACTTTAATATTACCAATCCTCAAACTAATGCAATATTAAATCCAGGTGCAAGATTGCAAGGTACTGTAAATGGTACAGGTTCAACAATAGATAAATTAAGTTATCGTTTTGGTAATGGTAGTGAAATTAATGTACCAGTAAATGGTCAAGGTGCATTTGATGCTGAATTAACTTTAACCGATTTATCTGGACAACAAAACCTGATTATTAAAGCGGTTGACTTAGCCGGAAATAGTAAAGAAACTACTCAAATTGTAGTCGTCAATCAATCAACACCAGACACAACAGCACCATCAATTACTGCTAGTCTTAATAATGATACAGGCATCAACACCGATGGTATCACTTTCGATTCTACCATCACAGGAACAGTCACAGATATCAGTGAAATAACCACATTCCAAGCTAAGTTAAATTCTGGCAACTTTGTAGATGTTTCATCTAAGTTGCAAAATGGTAATTTTACTTTAGATACAGCCACAGTAACTCAAATTAATGGTGGACAATTACCAGATGGGACTTATCAACTAACACTCAAAGCAGAAGATAAATTTGGTAATGTTTCTAGCGAAGCGAAATTAGACTTTACCCTGGATACCACAGCACCACAAACACCAGGCTTCATGTTAGATTCTCTGTTTGATTCTGCACCTATTGGTGACTCTCAGACAACATTTACTAACGTCAAACTAATAGGACAAACAGAAACAAACGCCACTGTTACATTACAACAAACAGGAACATCAATTACTGCTGATGCTGCGGGTAAATTTACATTTACTGATGTACCTCTCATATTAGGGGATAATTCCTTGACTGTGAATGCTAAAGATGCAGCCGGAAATACCAGCACCTTTACCACTATTATCAAACGAGTTAATCAAGATAACAGCGATGTCGTTTTAGATTGGAACGCTACCCTGTTAAATGCTATTTATGAAGACAAGACAGCGCCACCGATTGCTTCTCGGAATATGGCGATCGCTCAAACCGCCGTCTTTGATGCTATAAACAGTATTACTGGAACTTATAAAAACTATCATTTCACAGGTACAGCCCCGAAAATTGTATCAGCCGAAGCCGCCGCCGCCTCAGCCGCTTATACCGTTCTCGTCAATCTTTACCCCAAGCAAAAAACATTCTTTGATACTGCTTTAACAGCTTCTCTCGCCAAAATTACTGATGGTGAGGCAGAAAATACGGGAGTAACCTTTGGTCAAACTGTTGCCAATGATATCCTCACCTTACGGAGTACAGATGGGGCAAATACAACTGTAAATTATACACCTGGAACTAACCCTGGTGATTGGCAACCAACACCTCCAGCTAATGCTTCAGCCTTGTTACCACAATGGGGACAGGTGACACCATTCGGATTAACCAGTGGTTCTCAATTCCGTCCTGCTGGTGAACCCGCTTTAACGAGTGATCAATATACTACAGACTTCAATCAGGTCAAAGATTTGGGAAGTATTAACAGTACCACCCGCACTGCTGACCAAACAGAAGTTGCCAAATTCTGGGCAGACGGTTCAGGTACATTTACACCTCCTGGACACTGGAATCAAATTGCTCAAAATGCCGCTGCAAGTAAGGGTAATTCCTTAGTAGATAATGCCCGTTTGTTTGCCTTATTAGATATTTCCTTGGCTGATGCAGGAATTGCTGCTTGGGATGCTAAATATACCGAAAATTCTTGGCGACCCATTACCGCAATTCAAAAAGCTGATACAGATGGTAATCCTAACACCACTGCTGACACCAATTGGAAACCCCTAATTACCACACCACCATTCCCTAGCTATATTTCTGGACATAGTACCTTTAGTGGGGCTGCGGCAACGGTATTAACGGTTAAAACTGGAATCACAAGATATTTTTGGTAAAAATGCCAATTTTGCCCTTGAAAGTCAAGAAAGCCTACCGACAGGGATGCTAGATAGCGATGGAACGCTAATCTTTAAGCCCACACCTGACCAAATAGGAACTTATGATTTTACATTGGTTGCTAGAGATGGTCAGCAAGTTACCACCAAGAAGTTTAATTTAGCTGTAGTCGCTGACACATTGACAACTACAAGAATTTCTGGAGTAATTCAAAATACTGATCAGAAAGCGTTATCTGGTGTGGTGGTGAAAATTGGTGATGTATCTGCTACTACGTCCGCTGATGGATCATTTACTTTGACCTTAGCTGGTGTACCGTCTGCTGATGCAGCTTTGATCATTCAACCTGGTCAGCAAGTAGATAATGTGGTTTATCCATCCATTGCGGAAAAACTGCCTTTACTGTTGGGACATGACGTTTATGCAAATGTGAAAAACGTTATTGACCGTCCCATCTTTTTACCACCCATTGATATTAGCAACGCTCAAACTATTAACCCTGCAATTACTCAGACTGTTACCAGTGCGGCGATTCCTGGTTCATCGGTTAGAGTTGCTGCTAATACTTTATTCGATCAAGAAAATAAACCTTATACTGGCAAATTAAGTATTACTACAGTTCCCACAGAACTGACTCCTGCGGCTTTACCTGATAACTTGCGTCCTGATTTGGTGGTGACAATTCAGCCAGGGGAAATGAATTTTAGGACTCCTGCACCTCTGAGTTTACCGAATATAGCTGGATATGCGGCGGGTACGCAAATGGATTTATGGTCAATTAATCCCCAAACCGGAAATTTTGACAGTGTGGGTGTCGGACAAGTCAGTGCTGATGGCAAGGTGATTAATACGATTAGTGGTGGTATTCGTAATAGTAGTTGGCATTTCTTCGCACCACCAGCGCCAACTCCAGACGATCCTAATGCCGATCCTCGTAATCCAGAAGAAGGGTGTAATGATAATAAGGCTACAGGACCAAGTAATTCTGATGTGGAACTATATTCTGGTGCAGAAATAGAAACCCATAATTTAGCATCCTATCAATCTTTGGGAGTCAGTCGTGGATTAACTTTGCGTTACGATTCGGAGCGTGCTGATGCTAGACCAATTGTACATTTTGGATATAGCAATGTACCATCTGATCCAAATCTGCGATTGATGGCGGAATTGACGATTAAACGGGGTGATTTCACTCTAGCAGTCCCAGGTTTTGCGGGTGGTAAATATGGATTGAATGGGGGAGAAAATTTCTGGTCAATTCCTAGTGGTGGTGGCAAGATTGATGCTGCACTTCAGGCAGATTTACGAACTTTATCCTCTGGGCGTTATGATTATGATTTGACAACGGGATTATTGAGATTTAATAATAATCAGTTTAATGGTTCGACTTCTAATAGTACGGGTAAATTACTGGTTGTCAATTCTGTAAATAGTGCTTTTGGTAGTGGTTGGGGATTAGCAGGATTGCAGGAATTAGTGACTAATCCTGATGGTTCGGTAATGTTAATTGATGGTGATGGTAGTGAGTTGTTGTTTGAGAAGAATGCAGATAATACCTATAAATCACCTGCTGGACATTTCTCAACCTTAGAACGTTTGGGAGATGGTACTTTCCGTCATACAGCCAAAGATAAAACGGTTTATAGCTTTGATGCTCAGAATAAATTGATTAAGGTGAGCGATCGCCTGAACAATGAAACACGCTATGTTTATCAAAATGGGGTATTGAGTAAGATAGTTGATCCTGTTGGCTTGGAAACTACTTTTACCTATGTTGGTAATAGGATTACCGCGATTACAGACCCCGCAGGGCGTGTCACGAAATTAACTTATGACAGCAATGGGAATTTACTCAAAATTACTGATCCTGATGGTACGGGTCAAACTTGGGAATATGATGCTAGTCATCACATGACCGCAGGTATTGACCAGCTAGGAAATCGCGGACAGACTTTCTATAATTTTGCGGGTAGGGTGACTAACTCGATTCTGAAAGATGGTTCGACAGTGAAATTTGATCCTGTAGAGGTACAGGGTTTATATGAGCCAAATAAGACGAATGATCCTCTCAAAGCGCCTGTGGCTTTCCAATTAGGGGCAGCGAATTCTACCTATACGGATTCTAACGGCAATAAGATTGTGAATACTCTGGATAGAGCAGGACAGATTGTTTCTTCTTCTGATGCGGTTGGGTTGTTGCCTTCTGTAAAACGCAATCAGGATAACATGATTACGCAACAAACTGATGCGAGAGGAAACGCTACCTCATTTACTTATGATGCAAAAGGTAATGTCCTTACTACTCAAGATTCATTGTCTTTTCTTTCTCCTGGAGGAAATGCCTTAATTATCAATGGTGGTAATGGTAGTGAGACAAACTTTCTTGTAAACTTACTTCAAGAATCAGGGATAAAAACTACGATTGCTAATACGGTTCCAACCAATTTAAACGGATTTACTCAAGTTTTAGATATTCGGTATGACAATCAATTTGCCCTAAAAGATTCAGATAAGGCACTGTACCTTGATTTTTTACGGTCTGGTGGTAATTTAATGTTAGTGGGTGAAAATGGGAACTTTGCAACTCGTAACAATTCAATCTTGAACTTTATTGAAAAAGCAGGTGGCGGCTTACTGAATTTCGTTGAGCCTACTTTCGTTCAGCAAGTTCTAGCCCCATTTAATAGTCCTAATCCTATTTCTGATGGGAATGTAACCTATGGTGGAGTTGCAACTGGAGGTGTTGCCAGTGCAGGGACAGGGCAGTTTGTCACGGTAGATAATACAAATCGGGGTAGTACCATCTACTTTGATGAAAATGATCTTCCCAATGCTCTTGGTGGAAAATTAACTGTCATGTTTGACACTAATTTCTTCCTCGGCACAAATGATATTACAGATAACCAAAACTTAATTAACAACTTAATTGGTTTTGAACGTATAGATACTAGTTTTACTTACGATCCGAAATTCAACCAACTGACCAGTAAGACTGATGAACTTGGTCATCAAACGCTGTATCAAATTGACCCGAATAATGGCAACTTGCTATCTCTAACTCAAGTGGTTGGGGCTGTAGGTGGTGATGATGACCTTGTTACCAAATTCACCTATACAGATAAGGGATTAGTTGACCTGATTACTGACCCTTTGGGACGCATCACAGATGAAGATTATGATGCCAAAGGTCGTTTAACTGCTATCACCTACGCCAAGGGTACGGCAGATGAAGCTAAAAAGCAGTTTGAGTATGATGCAGCAGGTAATCAAACGGCAATTATTGATGAAAATGGCGATCGTACTGTATTTGAATATGATGCTCTGAATCGGTTGGTAAAAACTGTTGAAGCTGACCCTGATGGTGCTGGTCCATTAACTTCACCTGTGACAACTTACAATTATGATGCCAGAGGGAATTTAATCTCGACTACTGATGCTGTCGGTCATGTTGCTCAAAATGCTTATGATCAGTTAAATCGTCTCATTCAGTCTATTGATGCGCTGAACCAGAAGACTACTTATAGTTACGATAAGCTGGGTAATCTGCTCTCGGTTGTTGATCCTTTGGGACATAAGACTGAGAATAAATATGATGCTCGTAATCGGGTGATTGAGACAATTGATCCGTCAGGAAGTAGTAATAGATTCAGTTATGACTTAGATAATAATCTCGCCTCAGTTGTAGAAGTTAGCACCACAAAAGACAATAGAAATAATGCTTTAATCTCCACTAATAATGGACAAATTGGCATTATCAATACACTGACGGGAGAGTTTACAAAACTAGCATCAACTAGTAAAATCTGGACTGATATAGCCCTCACTTCAGATAACAAGTTATTTGGAATTACTTCAACTGGGCTGTACCAAATTGACTCAAATTCGGGCAATATCTCACTAATTGGAAATCTAGGGACAAGTAATTTAAATGCGTTGGGAATTGCGCCAAACAATGAACTTTATGCAACTGGAGGATCTAATTTCTATAAGATTGATTCCAAAACGGGAACTGCTTCTTTAATAGCAAACTTAGGAACTAATTTTTCTAGCAGTGGCGACATTGTATTCGATCATGTTCGCAGCTCATTCTGGGCTACTTCCAATTCAGGAGGAACTGACACCCTATTCTCGATTACACTGAGTGGTACTGCAACCAAACTTGGTAATACAGGCTTTGGAGGGGTATACGGGTTATTCCTAGATGAAGCAGGTAATCTGTTAGGCTTTACATCGGACGGAAAACAAATTGCTATAAACAAAGATACTGGCGTTGGAACTTTGCAGAAAACGGTAAGTAATTTGAGTAGTTCGATTTTGGGTTCAGCGCAAAACATAACTGGTAATTTAACTACTTTTGCTTATGATGCAAGGAATCGGAAGACGGGTCAAACTGATGCGTTAGGTAAGACAACACAATATCAGTTCGACGCAGCGAACAATCTTATTTCCCAAACTGATCGGAATGGGAATCAAACCAAATATCAATATGATGATTTAAACCGTCGTATCCAAACTCAAGATGCTTTAAGTCGGATCTCCAGCACTAGCTACAATGGCGTTGGTAATATCACTTCCACTACTGATGAACTAGGAAGAATTATCAAGTACACCTACGACAATCGGAATCGCTCAAAAACGATTATTGATCCGTTGAATGGTACAACTACCTTTGGCTACGATTTGGTTGGCAATCTTAAAACCATTACCGATGAGCTAAATCGCAGCAGTAGCTACAATTATGATGCACTAAATCGTAAAGTTAGCACCGCCGATCCTTTAGGTCAGACAACTCGCACTGTATATGATGCAGTTGATAATGTCATATCGGTGACAGATGCTCTTAACCAAACCACCAGTTACAATTACGATGCTCTTAACCGTCGTACTAAGGTAACGGATGCTAAAGGTCAGATAACAACCACTGTTTATGATGCAGTTGGCAATATTCTCTCTATTACTGACCCAATTGGTAATAAGACTAGCTATACCTACGATGCAAATGACAGATTAAGCAGCGATACCAATGCTTTAGGTAAAACCGCTTCTTATCAATACGATTTTGCAGGTAATGAGACAGCAACCACAGACCGCAATGGTAGGATTCGCAAATTCACTTACGATCAACTCAACCGTCAAATTGGTGAACAATGGCTAGATGCTAATAATATTGCCATTCGCACTACTGGCTACACTTACGATGCTGTTGGTAATTTAATCACTGCCAATGATCCTAGCTCCAAATATAGCTATGGCTATGATGCGGTGAATCGCCTAACTTCTGTTGATAACAAAGATACTCCGGTTGTTCCCAATATCTTACTCAATTACACTTATGATGCGGCTGATAACTTACTAAAAGTTACAGACACTATCAATAATCAATTGAAAGGAACTACCAGCTATACCTATGATGCTCTGAACCGAGCAACAAGCCTCACCCAGTCTGGTAATGGTGTGGCGAATAAACGGGTTGATATGACTTATGATGCTGCAAGTCAGATGACTGGTTTAAATCGCTTCACGGATTTAGCAGGGTTAAATGCTGTAGCAAATACTGGCTATACTTATGATGCTAATGGCAGACTGACTAATTTAACCCACAAAAAAGGTAATAACAATTTAGCTGCTTATGGCTATGTTTATGATGCAGTAAATCGGATTACTCAGACTACTTCAGTTGACGGTACTAGCAGCTTTAGTTATGATGCAACTAATCAGCTAACCAGTACCGACCACAGCTATCAAACTGATGAGGCTTACAACTACGATGCTAATGGTAATCGCAGTAATACGGGATATACCACTGGCACAAATAATCAACTGTTGTCTGATGGTACTTATAACTATGAATATGATGGTGAAGGTAATCGCACTAAGCGGACAGAAATTGCCACTGGTAAGGTGACACAGTATGTCTGGGATTACCGAAATCGTCTGACAAAGGTAAGTTTCAAAGATGCGGCTGGTAATGAGATTAAGACTGTAGATTACACCTACGATGTTAATAACCGTCGCCTTGCCAAGAGTATTGATGCTGATGGTTCTGGTGCGGCTACTCCGACAGTGGAAAGGTATGTCTATGATGGACAGAATATTGCTCTGACTTTTGATGGTAATGGTACGCAAACTCACCGTTATTTCTATGGTACGGGCGTTGACCAGATTTTAGCGGATGAGAATGGTCAAGGTCAGGTATTGTGGACGCTGACTGATAATCAAGGTACGGTGAGGGATCTGGTTGATGGGACTGGAACTGTTCAGAATCACATTACCTATGACAGTTTTGGCAAGATTACCAGTCAGACTAATCCAGTGTTTAAGACAATTCTTGCTTATACTGGACGCGAGTTTGATGGTGAGACGGGGCAATACTACTATCGCGCTAGATATTACGATCAAAATGTAGGTAGATTTATTAGTGAAGATCCTCTTGGTTATCAAGATGGAATGAACATTTATGCCTATGTTCATAATAGCCCTATCATTTGGAATGATCCTTTGGGGCTTGCTGTTGGAGAGCCAGGTTTTGGAGAAAGCTTAATACCTATTTGGGGATCTGGAAGACAGGCAATTAATGATTTTCAATGTGGTAGATGGGGTTGGGGATTATTTAATACCGCTTTGGCAGTTTCAGATGTCTTCTTAGTCAAGTCTCTAGTTACAGCAGTTGGAAAAGTTGGTGCTAAAGGATTATGGAAATTTGGTAATAACTCATGGAAAGGAGGAAGTGGAACAAGAGCATGGTTAAACAAAGTTGGTTGGTCAGACTATAAGGGTCAGCATTTCCATCACTGGCTATTCCATCAAAATGAAGGTATAGGTAGTCGCGTCCCAGAAGCAATTAAAAACCAACCTTGGAACTTAATACCTATTCCAAAGCAAGCGACGCTTTGGAATGGAAAAACCATATCTGGTGAGGTATTTCATCAAGCTCTACATGGTAAAGGTGATGAGGCTTTTGGATTATCAGGAAAACTTTGGTACGGAACACCAGATTGGGCTAAAGCCGGGGTATTGTATCCAGGTAAAGCTGCTAATGAATTGAAGGGAAATAATGGCTGTGGCTGTCCTTAACGGTGATCGCTGATCGCTTGTATGAAAGGAATATGCGTGCGATTGCTTTTGAAGATGTGGGAAGGCGATCGCTTTTTGGGGATGTGGGAAGGCGATCGCTTTTTGAGGATGTGGGAGGGCGATCGCTTTTTGGAATATCGGAGTGCGATCGCTTTTTGGGATATGGGAGGGCGATCGCTTTTTGGGGATGTGGAGGGCGATCGTTGTTGGGGATGTGGGAGTGCGATCGCTTTTGGGGATGTGGGAGTGCGATCGCTTTTGGTGTGTGGGAGTGCGATCGCTTTTGGGATGTGGGGGATGCGATCGCTTTTTTGGGATGTGGGGGTGCGATCGCTTTTTGGGAATTTGGGAGTGCGATCGCTTGTTGGGATGTGGGAGGTGCGATCGCTTTTTGGGAATGTGGGAGTGCGATCGCTTTTGGGGATGTGGGGGATGCGATCGCTTTTGGTGTGTGGGAGTGCGATCGCTTTTGGGATGTGGGGGATGCGATCGCTTTTTTGGGATGTGGGGGTGCGATCGCTTTTGGGGTGTGGGAGGGCGATCGCTTTTTGGGGATGTGAGATGGCGATCGCTTTTGGGATGTGAGAGTGCGATCGCTTTTGGGGATGTGGGAGGTGCGATCGCTTTTTGGATGAGGGAGGGCGATCGCTTTTTGGGGTGTAAGGGGCAATCGCTTTTAGGAATGTGATGAGGGCGATCGCTTTTTGGCTTGTGGGGGGCGATCGCTTTTTGGGGGTGTGGGAGGTGCGATCGCTTGAGGTTGTGAAAATTGTTAGAAATAATTATCTGCTAGTAACTAAATAATTAACCAATCGATTCAATCTCACCCGCATCATTGATAAATACAGATGAACCTATTGATAAAGATGAGATCATTTCACTAATTTTTTTCATTAGAGGCACTAAATGATCAGGACGAGTGCTACGAGAGTTTAAAATAATAATTTTCAAAGTCTTATCAGTTAAATTTTGCTGATAAGGAAGATTTTTATCGGCCGTAATAAACACATCAAAAGGATGTTTTTCAGCCAAATCAAGAATTTGGTGATCCTTAAAACCACGCCACCCCATATCATTAACATTGTAAACAATATAACCTTTATGTAAAAAAGGTTGTTTGAGTTTTTTACTTAAAAGATTTTCATCTAGCAATATAATCATTAAGCGCAACGTTCCTGAGCAATTATTAATTTAGCTGCATTTTCTAAAACTTTCATAGTTTGAGTCTCCAGATAAGGAAAATCATTAATAAACTCAGCTAATCCACCCTCACTTTCAAGATAATCAAAAAATGTTTGTAAAGGAACACGAGTTCCCGTAAACACTGGAACTCCACTCATAATTTCAGGATCGCAGTGAATAATTCCCTGAGTTTCTAATAAGTTGTTTAGTGTCATGTTTTCTTGAATATATAACCTAATCTTCCTTATTATAACTTGATTATAACTTGAATGATATGTAAAGTGTGTTAGCCAAGCTTACCGTTCGCGCAGCGTATCGCTTTTTGGGAATGTGGAGGGGTGCGATCGCTTTTTGGGGTGTGGGAGTGCGATAGCGAAGCGCTCCGCAGGAATCGCTTTTTGGGATGTGGGAGGGCGATAGCGAAGCGCTGCTGCAAGCAGTTCGCTGTTTTGGGGTGTGGAGGTGCGATAGCGAAGCGCTCCGCAGGAATCGCTGTTTGGGGTTGTGAGGGGCGATCGCTTGTTGGGGATGTGGAAGTGCGATAGCGAAGCGCTCCGTAGGAATCGTTTTTTGGAATCGCTTTTTCGTCCATGTTGGTGTGGGCTTTTCCCATTTTCTTCGATTCAGATTAGAATGAAGATAATATTCAGATTCAGTATTCAACACTTCTTGTAAGAGAATTACTAATCATGACTCAACTAGAAATAAATCAATTCCAGTCTAATCTGACTAAATATCTTGACTTGGTAATCAAAGGAGAGAAAATCATTATTACACAAGATAATAAACCAGTGGCAGAAATTTCCCCAATTCAACGCCCATTGAAACGAGGTAGTGCTAAAGGAAAAGTGTGGATATCATCAGATTTTAACGAACCTCTCGAAGACTTTAAGGATTATATGGAATGAAATTATTATTGGATACCCAAATAATTATTTGGTTCGTTAACGATGATCCGCAACTAAATGATCATCTAAAAGATTTAATCGAAGACAAAAACAATACCATTTATTTAAGTATTGCTAGTCTTTGGGAAATGTCTATTAAATATAATTTAGGAAAACTAAAATTTGAGAGGTCATATCAAGAGTTTGTTGAGTTAGAAATTATCCAAAGTTGTATCAATTTACTTGACATCAAAGTAAACCACCTTTATGTTCATTCCCATTTGCCATTGCATCATAAAGACCCCTTTGATCGGCTCATTATTGCTCAATCCATAGCCGAAAATATTCCTCTCATCTCCGTTGATTCTATTTTTTCGCAGTACCCTGTAACAATAATCAATTAACTAGTACGATAGCGAAGCGCTCCGTAGGAATAGCTTTTTTGGGATGTGAGGGTGCGATCACGATAGCATCCCTACAGCTATTTCTGTGTTAAACTCAGGATTTTCTAACGTCAACTCAACATAATAATGAAATCAAAAATTTACATTGAAACAAGTGTTCCCAGTTTTTACCATGAAATTCGGACTGAACCGGATATGATAGCGCGTAAAGAATGGACTCGTTTTTGGTGAAATAACGTCAAACAAAAATATGAACTGGTTACAAGTATTGCAGTTTTAGATGAACTTAACAAAGGAAATTTTCCTAATAAAGAAGAAGTAATTCAACTTATAAATGATATCCAGTTGATAGATATCGAGCCGGAAATTGCTGAAATTGTGCAAACCTATATTCAAAATCAGGTTATGCCTAATGATCCTTTAGGCGATGCTCTCCATCTTGCCATAGCATCCTATCATAAATGTGATTTCTTGTTAACATGGAATTGTCGTCACTTAGCTAACGCTAACAAGTTTGGACATATTAGACGAGTGAATGTTATGCTATGCTTATATGTCCCTGCATTCGTGACACCTTTAAAATTAATGGAAGATAACTAATGATTACTATTGATGATTCCGTACTGCAAAAAATTCGAGAAATTCGTCATCAAATTTCTGAAAATAATCAGCATAATCCGCATAACTTAATTAAGTATTATCTAGAATTACAGCAACAATACAAAACAAAAAAATCTAAATTAAGCACTCAATAATTTTATGCTTGTTTAGTGCGTAAGCGTTGCGCTCCGCAGGAATCGCTTTTTGGGATGTGGGAGGGCGATAGCGAAGCGCTGCTGCAAGCAGTTCGCTGTTTGGGGTGTGTGAGGGCGATAGCGAAGCGCTGCTGCAAGCAGTTCGCTGTTTGGGATGTGGAGGGGCGATAGCGAAGCGCTGCTGCAAGCAGTTCGCTGTTTGGGGATGTGAGAGGGCGATCATTTTGATAATTAGGATTTTGGAGGGGCGATCGCGCTCTTGTTCCCCCCTTAGTAAGGGGGGTTAGGGGGGATCAACTCCTCAATTAATGCGACAATACCCGTGAAATTATGTAAGACATCCTCATTATTAAATCTTATGACTTTTAAACCATAACCTTGTAAGATTTCCGTTCTTTCTTGGTCGTATTTTTGAGCATTTTCGGCGTAATGACTATCGCCGTCAATTTCAATAACTAACTTCAATTTTGGGCAATAAAAATCAACAATAAAGTTATCTATAGGGCGTTGTCTATGAACTCTATATTTGAAGTCCCTTAGATAATCATACCAGATTTTTTTCTCTGCTAAAGTCATATTTTGTCTTAACTCTTTAGCTCTCGATACCAAATTTTTATTGTATGGTAGATAATTCATTTTGATCCCCCCAACCCCCCTTACAAAGGGGGGCTTTTTGACTGCTATTTTACTCTAATGTTATTTGATATTTTAAACTCATATTGCGATCGCGCAAATTCCGACTTGTCAAATTACTTTTAGGAGATGTGAGGGGCGATAGCGAAGCGCTCCGTAGGAATCGCTTTTTGGTGATGTGGGAGTGCGATAGCGAAGCGCTCCGTAGGAATCGCTTTTTGGGATGTGGGTGCGATAGCGAAGCGCTGCTGCAAGCAGTTCGCTTTTTGGGGGATGTGGAGGGGCGATAGCGAAGCGCTGCTGCAAGCAGTTCGCTTTTTAGGGATATGGGAGGGCGATAGCGAAGCGCTGCTGCAAGCAGTTCGCTTTTTGGTGTGGAGTGCGATAGCGAAGCGCTGCTGCAAGCAGTTCGCTTTTTGGGGGTGTGGGAGGCGATAGCGTTCGCGGAGCGTCCCGGAGGGAACTAGCGCTGCTGCAAGCAGTTCGCTGTTGGGGATGTGGGGGCAATCACTATTTGTCACTGTTTTAGATAAAATATAATTTAAGATGACCAAGTAAAGACAAAAGTAAAAACATGATGACAGGAACAACTTTTGCAGAAATCCTAGAAGCTGCGGATAAATTAGTACCCGAAGATCAGGAAAATTTAATTCAGATTTTACAGAAACGACTACGAGATCGCCGAAGAAATAGTCTAGTGAAAGATGTTCAGGAAGCACAAAAAGAGTTTGCAGAAGGTAAATGTCGGACTGTTACTCCTGCACAACTGATGGAGGAACTTCTTTCGTGAGTTTTGTTTTATTACGTTCCAGTGCATTTATTCGTTCAGCCCGAAAAATTTTAAAAAAACAACCAGAAATCACTGAAAATTTTCAAAGTATTCTGGAGTTATTATCTACAGATCCATTTCATCCACGCCTAAAAACTCATAAATTAAAAGGAGATTTACAAGATTCTTGGGCTTGTAGCGCAGGATATGATTTGAGAATTATTTTTACATTTGTTGAACATGAAGAATCACAAGCAATCCTGTTAGAGTCAGTCGGTACTCATGATGAAGTTTACTAACTGTGATAATTGGATTAGAGCGATCGCTTTTTGGGGTATGGAGGGCGATAGCGAAGCGCTGCTGCAAGCAGTTCGCTTTTTGGGGTGTGGAGGTGCGATAGCGAAGCGCTGCTGCAAGCAGTTCGCTTTTTGGGGGTGTGGGAGGCGATAGCGAAGCGCTGCTGCAAGCAGTTCGTTTTTTGGGATATGGGAGGGCGATAGCGAAGCGCTGCTGCAAGCAGTTCGCTTTTTGGGGTGTGGGAGGGCGATCGTCCCAGTGCTGACTTGTCAGTTCGCTCTCAATGGAGAAATTTTTGGAATTAAATTAATCTGTTAAAATTTGTTCAGGTAAACAACTCCAAATGTAAAATCAATGAAAATTAAAGCTATTATTTATCCTGCCCAAGAAGGGGGTTACTGGGCTGAAGTACCTGCACTTCCTGGTTGTATAACAGAAGGGGATACAATGGAAGAATTAATTAATAATCTTCAAGATGCTATACAAGGTTGGCTAGAAGTAGCAAATGAAATTCAAAAACCAGATCCAATCTCACAAGTGATTGAAATTGCAGTATGAAATCAATTTCTGGGAAAAAATTATGTAAAATTGTTGAGAACAAAGGTTGGATTCTCAAAAAAATTACAGGCAGTCACCATATTTATGAAAAACCTGATGAAAGTAAAATTATTTCTATTCCTGTACATAGAAATCAAGATTTAAAACTTGGGACTTTAAAATCAATCATGAAGATAGCTGAATTGGTAGAAGATGATTTGTAATTAATGTTTGTTGTGTAGGCTATAACATACGTTAGTCTTAGAGGGCGTTTGAAAACTTTACCGAAGCGCTGTTTGGGGATATGCGATCGCTTGTAATAATGTTATAATTACTGAGTCTAAAATTTAATTATATGTATGGAATTTGAATGGGATACACAAAAAGTCTTCACTCTTGCCTCTTGCCTTTTGCCTTGCCATAACGACAATTTTCAACGCCAACCTACTTAGCGCTGCTGCAAGCAGTTCGCTGTTTTGGGGATGCAGGAATTTAGGAAAGCGATCGCTGTTAAAATTAAAGAGGTTTGAGAAGGCATAAAGCTATGACTATTGCAGCAATTAAACCCACAACCATCGAAGAATTTTTGCAATTGCCAGAAACAGAACCTGCTTCTGAATTTATTCATGGACAAATCAAACAGAAACCTATGCCTCAAGGGGAACATAGCCAACTTCAGATCAATCTATGCGAAACTATTAATCAAATTACTAAACCTCAAAAAATTGCCAAAGCTTTTCCAGAACTACGCTGTGTTTTTGGTGGATTAGCAATCGTTCCAGATATAGCTGTATTTCGTTGGGAGCGAATCCCTCGGTTGCCATCAGGACGGATTGCCAATCGTTTTGAAATCCATCCAGATTGGGCTATTGAAATTCTCTCTCCCGATCAGAGATATAAACAAGTCCTAGCCAAATTACTACACTGTGCTGAGTATGGTACTGAGTTGGGTTGGTTGCTTGATCCTGAAGATGAGAGTATTTTAGTAGTAGATAGCGATCGCCGAGTTAGGGAACTTAAAAATAGCGATCACTTACCAGTTATTACAGGGGTTGAATTAGATATAACCGTTCAAGAAGTTTTTAGCTGGTTAATTTTTTGAGAGGATCGCTGTTTGGGAGGATGTGGGGGGCAATAGCGCAAGCGCTGTTTCTTGGATGCGGCTTTTGTCAGTTCGCTGTTTGGGGTGTGGTAGAGCGATAGCGAACGCGAGTGCGTCCCGGAGGGAACTAGCGCTGCTGCAAGCAGTTCGCTTTTTGGGGATAAGAGTCAAAAAAGGCTATAATCATAGTTGTACCTAACTATGTACAACTCTAGCCATGAACATCGTCAACTTTAGCGAAGCAAGAAACAATTTTAAATCCGTACTAGATACAGTGGCCAATGATAAAAACTGTACCGTCATTGTTAGAAGAGATGC
This sequence comes from Anabaena sp. AL93, assembly GCF_001672085.1. Lineage (NCBI taxonomy): Bacteria > Bacillati > Cyanobacteriota > Cyanophyceae > Nostocales > Nostocaceae > Anabaena > Anabaena sp. AL93. The sequence goes on from NZ_LJOU01000092.1 coordinate 16,029, forward strand.
GGAAGATGCTGTAGTCATGTCTAAAAGTTATTATGACAGTCTGATGGAAACAGTTTATCTGTTAAAATCCCCTGCTAATGCTCAACATTTAGAAGAAGCGATCGCCGAATACAAAGCAGGGAAAACACAAGAACACGATTTAATCGATGCGTAAATTAGCTTGGGGTAGTAAAGCGTGGAAAGATTATCTTTATTGGCAATCTCAAGACAAGAAAACTTTAAAAAGAATCAATCAACTTATCCAAGATACTTTATCAGATCCCTTTGAAGGAATCGGTAAACCCGAACCTTTGAAAGAGAATTTGTCAGGTTTTTGGTCTCGCCGTATTGATGAAACAAATCGTCTTATTTATGCTATCGATGATGATTATCTGACAATTATTTCATGTCGCTATCATTACCAAGAATAATCAGTGCGTGGGCGTTGCGCTGCTGCAAGCAGTTGGCTTTTGGGGTGTGGGAGTACGATAGCGTTCGCGGTAGCGTCTAGAAGAGATAGCGCGACCTAGTAATCGCTTTTTGGGGATGTGGAGGTGCGATAGCGAACGCGAGTGCGTCCCGGAGGGAACTAGCGCTGCTGCAAGCAGTTCGCAAGGGTTGTGATTGCTTCCCTTCCCTCGCAATGACTGTAAATATTTTTGTCCAATTACTTATGAGCCTTTTCAAAAATTATTCTTAATAAGGGTTAAAGAATCGCTGTTGTGGTGAATATGAGAGCGATTAACTGTTACCAAAAACTATTAACATTCACAAACTCATACCCTTGTTCTAATAATTTGGGAATCAAAATATTAATAGTTTCCGCCACATCTTTGCCACCAAAATAGCCATCATGCAAGACAATTAATGAACCGTTTTTAACTTGCTTTATAACTCGATTTACCACAACATTTACACCAGGATGAACCCAATCTTCAGGAACTACACTCCACATCACTGGACGATAATTCCACTGTTGAAATAATTGTAATGTTTGAGGTGTGAAAAAACCGTTGGGAGGACGCACATCTCGTACTTGTTCGGGGGTTAAATTACAAGCATTATAAATAGCAACTTGGGTTTTTTCTAAACTTTGTTTGAGTTGGGTTGACGAAAGTAGGGGAAAAGAATCATGTTCATATCCATGTAGTCCGATCCAGTGTCCTTGTGTGCTAACTGTTTTCGCAGTTTCTGGAAACCGATTCACACAATTTCCTAACCAGAAAAAACTAGCGGTAATGTTATAACGCTTTAAAACCGATAATACTTGGGGTGTGTATTGGGGATGAGGTCCATCATCAAAGGTAAGGGCGATAGTTTTACTGTTCGAGTTTCCACACCATAGACAATGGGGAAAGGTGGGTTGGAGAAGCCGATAAACAAGGGGAAATAGAGGTGCAAATTCCATTGTTAAAAATATCTTTGTAACAAAAACTGTAACAACAACCTAATTTATGATCACACTGGTTTAAATTGGTAAAAAATCTGCGGGTCATCCCTGAACGGAAAATGACGTTGTGCAAAGATATTCGAGATTATCAAATTCTTTTTTTGAGTTTATTTCTGATTTTGGGAATTGCGACGCGAGACTGGACATTACATCCAGAATTTATTGGTGTGGCGATCGCCTCTTGCATTATAACTCAAATTATCTGCTCATTGCTCACTAAATCTGAAAAGACAATCCCAGTAATTAATATCCGTAGTCCCCTAATTACCTCTTTGGGACTGAGTTTATTACTACGCGCTGATCATTGGTCAACAATGGCTTTAGCTGGATTTGCAGCCATAGCTAGTAAATTTATTTTCCAATTTGGGGAAAAGCATTTTTTCAACCCTGCTAATTTTGGCATTATTGCCGTTCTTACCCTCACTAATGATGCTTGGGTATCCCCAGGACAATGGGGAGAAGAATGGTGGTATGCGTTGTTATTTGTGGGGACTGGAGGCATGATTTTACAGCGTATTGGTCGTTGGGATACTACCGCCGCTTTTCTAGGTGCTTATTCCCTCCTAGCAGCCATCAGAAATATGTGGTTAGGTTGGACTTGGGACGTTTATTTTCATCATTTAATGAGTGGATCTTTACTGTTATTTTCTTTATTTATGGTGACAGATCCGCGTTCAATTCCCAACGCCCCCATGAGTAGAATTTTATGGGCAATATCTATTGCTTTATTAACATTTATTTTGCGAAATTTCTTCTTTATTCCCACCGCTGTTTTTTGGGCTTTATTTGCCCTCGCACCCTTAACTATTTTCCTAGATAGATTCTGGGTTACACCGAGATTTTCTTGGTGGCAGCAACCAGAATTATCAGCAGAAAAATAACCAATCAACTATCATTAATTAAGGATCAAAATGCAACTTTTACGCCTATTCATGCCCTTAATTTCTGCACTTTTAGCAGTGCTGTGTTTTGTGCCTACAGCTTGGGCTTTTTGTGGTTTTTATGTGGCTAAAGCTGATACAAAACTCTATAATCAAGCTTCACAAGTCATACTAGCAAGAGATGGAAATCGTACCGTCTTAACAATGGCTAATGATTTTCAAGGTGATGTTAAAGATTTTGCCGTTGTTATTCCCGTTCCCACTGTTTTAAAAAAAGAACAAGTTCATGTAGCCCAAGCGAAAATTATTGAACGATTAGATGCTTTTAGCGCCCCCAGATTAGTTGAATATTTCGATTCTGACCCCTGCGCTCAAGATAATATAATGACGGATATGCCAGCACCACAAGCAGCAGCAAGAATGAGAGGTGCAGAAAATAGCATGAAGAAAGATAGCAGTTTAGGTGTGACTGTTGAAGCCAAATTTAATGTTGGTGAATATGATATTGTCATCTTGAGTGCTAAAGAATCTGGTGGACTAGAAATTTGGCTAAATCGCAATGGTTATAAAATTCCTAAAGGTGCAAAGGAATTACTAAAACCCTATATTCGTTCTTCAATGAAATTCTTTGTTGCTAAAGTCAACTTAGATAAATTTGCCGAATCAGGTTATCAATTACTGCGTCCTTTGCAAATTTCCTACGAATCACTAAAGTTTATGTTACCGATTCGTTTAGGAATGATTAATGCTACCAAAGAACAAGATTTAATTGTTTATATTCTCTCACCCCAGGGACAGGCAGAAATTACTAATTATCGCACTGTTAAAGTTCCTTCCGATGTAAATATTCCTATTTTTGTGAAAAATGAATTTGGTGATTTTTATAAATCCATGTTCCAAACTTCCTACACCAAAGAAGATAAAAAAGTTGGCTTTTTGGAATATGCTTGGGATATGAGTAGTTGTGATCCTTGTTCTGCTGAACCACTCAATAATGAAGAATTAAAACAAGCGGGTGTGTTTTGGTTGGATAATAATAGCAGTGATAGACCAGTATCTCCCCGTTTTCGTTCTCGTTTTCCCAGTAGCAGTGTTTTCATTACTCGCTTGCACGTTCGCTACACCAGAAATAAATTTCCTGAAGATTTAATGTTTCAAGCAACTTCACAACGGGATTCTTTTCAAGGACGTTATATTTTACAACACCCATTTACAGGTAATCTCGAATGTAGTGCAGGAAGACAATATAAAAGTTCATTAAATCAGCGATTTGAAAAAGAAGCGCAAACTCTAGCTAGACTTACCAACTGGAATATTCAAAACATTCGCCAAAAAATGCAATTATCTGTGGGAAATATTTCTACTTCTTGGTGGGATAATTTCTTAGCTTGGTTTGGTCTGTAAATTTCTTTGACTTGCAAGGGTCAAATCCCCAGATCCCCGACTTCTTAAAGAAGTCGGGGATCTTAATTTACTAAATAAATTTGATTATGTTTTTGTTCGGAGTCAATTCAACCTACAAACTTTTGGTTTTTGACTTCTATTAGGAGTTATTTTAATTTAGATAAGATAAACCCCTTGGATTTTTCTCAAGACTATCATAACATAACCCTCTCAGAAGTCAAGACCCTTGAAAATACGTTGAGTCATTCGCAGGTATTCTCAATAATTTTGGGTGAAAATGCCAGGTTAGACTTTTTTGGCAAAATGGGGTTAAGAATTATTAAGGTAGTGACGCTAAAACGTTGAGATATTAAACCTCCTAATATCGGAAGTCCCTTATTAAAACTAATACTACTTCTGTTAAAGTTACTCAAACCACACCCGCAGTTACTCCCAAAAATATCACTACCGCAACTTTAATTCATACCCTAACTGCACATTCTCTGGATGTAAATGATGTAGCCCTCAACCCTGATGGTCAAACTTTGGTTAGTGGGAGTTACTTCCCTAGCCATTAGCCCCGATGGTAAGATTTTACACGTACCTTAGTGGTTCATTCTTCCATGACTTGTGCGTAACCAACCATCATTAAATCACATCCCGAAAATCCTCAAATCCTGGACATCCTGATTCAGACAAAAAAATCCTTCAAGAATAACCAACCATCATCAAATAACATCCTGTAAATTCTCAAATCCTGGACATCCTGATTTTGACAAAAAATCTTCCAAGAGCTTTACCTATTTATTCACTTCCAATAACCGGGAATTCTCTAATCTTGACATCCACTTTTCTAAATAAACTTGATTATGTTTTTGCTCAGATGGATCTTGACTATCTAGAGGATAAGGTAAAAGTCCTAAAATTGCGGCACTAGTTACACAAAACATAGACTTTTGGAAACTCATACAAATTTGCACTCGCAAATCATCTTCACCCCGAAGACTGCGACGATAAATATTATGTAAATATTCTGGGAGATAATGGCGCATATCCTGCATTAACAATGTGGGAGGAATACCTGCACCACCAATAGGTAAAGGATCTGCGTATAATGCACCATATTGAAATCGAGATAAATCTGGGGGAACTTGATATGCTTGTGCGTTTAAAGAAACTGTACCTAAAAATGGTGTGCCTCTAAAAAATACCGCTTCTACATAGGGAATTGCGGTATCTGCAAGGAAGGTTAACCCAACTGATTGAGGAATAAGATCATAAACTTTATCGCCAATTTTGACACTATATGTAATTGGTTTCATTGCATCTGCAACTAAAGCCAATTTAATATGTTCTACAACTTGGGGAATTGTTTTAATTTCGCCGTTGTCATAGCGATCTGATAAATTCAGAAACATATCCGCCATGACTCGCCAAAATTGACCTAACCCAGTATAATAAGCAGAGACTCGTAACTGTTCTATCAAGAATTCGGGAAACAGTTCATTGAGTCCCCATATCAGGGGATTATATTTAAATTTAGCAGCAATAACAGCTTTAGCTCTATCGTGAAATTCTTGAGTATCTAAGTATGCGTCTAAACCGCCGCCACCATGCCACATCATGGTTTTCATGCAATATTCAGCATATTCAAAATTAATCCGATCATGCCATAAATGGCGGAATAATTTGGCAACAGAAATATCACCATCAAAATATTTAAAGAAGGGAAAAAATACTAAAAATTGATGTTCAGCAATGTAAATAAGATTTTTAGAATAGGCATCTAAAACTACACCATAACTTTTGAGAATACCAACAACTTCTAGAACGTTTTCGGGACTATCTTTAAGTAATACCTGACCGGTTTGTAAGCGTTGAATATATTCAGCTAGAGGGTTGTAAGTGGGGCTGTTTTTAGTCGTTATCATGTCAATTCTCCTGGAATTAAAATGTCTAAACTATGATTTTTGGGATTTTTTTGATGACTATGATGAGCTTGTTTTGGTTAAGAATCCAATGGTTCCCGATTTGCTACTAGATGATGATTATTAGTTTTTACCATGGTGGTAATTGTGGCTTGGGTATAATAGACTAACCAATTGGGTTGAATACCAAAAATAACGATCGCTACTGCTAAAATGATGGCAGGGATGCGATCGCTCCAATACACACGAGGTAAGTTCATCACTGCTGCTGATAACCGCCCAAAAAAGGCACGATTTAAGAGAATTAGGAAGTAAACCGCAGTTAAACCATTTCCGAGCATGGCTAATAATGTTTGGACGGGGAAAATGGCAAAACTGCCCCGAAAAACAATAAATTCGGAAATAAATCCCACCATTCCCGGTATACCTGCACTGGCCATAACGGCAAAAATCATTAAACTACCAATAACTGGTAAACCTCGTTCTGGGTTTAATAGTCCCCGAATGACATTTAAATCTCGACTACCAGCTTTTTTGTAAACAACTCCCACCAACAGAAATAACATGGCGGATATTAACCCGTGACTAATCATTTGCATGACTGCACCCAAAACGCTGAGGGGTGTGGATGCGGCTGCTGCTAATAAGACATAGCCCATGTGACCGATAGAACTATAGGCTACCATTTTTTTCATGTCCGTTTGGGCGATCGCACAAGATGCCCCAAACAAAACACTAACTACTGCCCATGTGGCTAACCAAGGTGCTAAATAAGCCCAAGCATCTGGTAACAAATTCATCCCAAATCGCAGTAAGCCATAAGTCCCTAATTTTAATAATATCCCCGCCAATAGCACAGATATGGGTGTAGAGGCTTCAACGTGGGCATCTGGTAGCCAAGTATGGAAGGGAACGAGGGGAATTTTAATGCCAAATCCTACCAAAATTCCGGCAAGGAGTAAAATTTGGGTTGCTAAGGGTAGAGATTGGGCATTTAAGGTTGCTAGTCCAAAACTGGGAGAACCACTCAACCAAACCATCCCCAGGAAACTGGCTAAAATGACGATTCCTGAAAAAGCTGTATAAATCAGAAATTTTGTGGCTGCATAACCCCGTTTTTCTCCCCCCCAAATCGCAATTAGCAAATATAGGGGTATTAGTTCCAATTCATAAAACAGGAAGAATAATAATAAATCCTGTGCTAAAAATGCTCCTATCACCCCAGCACTTAAGAGCAGAATTAGAGAGTAGTAAAATCTCGGACGTTGTTGGGATTCATCGCTGCTATAAATAGCAATACAAGTTAATAGTCCATTAAGAATTAGCAATGGTAGAGATAAACCATCTATACCCAGATTGTAGTTTAAGCCAATTGCATCTACCCAAGGTAGTGACTCAGCAAACTGTTGACCAATTTCTCCAGGATTAAACTGAGTTGCTAGGAAAATACTCCATAAAAAAATAATCACGCTAAAGACGAAAGCTATGATTCGCGCTAATTTACCAGAGATGGTAAAAGGATAGAAACCAATAAAAGCCGCACCAATTAACGGCAGTAAGATCAATGTACTGAGCATGAAAGTTAGGGAATAGAGGGTGGGGAGGTGGGGGAGG
>NZ_LJOU01000093.1:0-22965 GCF_001672085.1 Anabaena sp. AL93
CTTCTTCAATTCCAGGTCTTTTGTACTAAACATGGTAACAGAAACTCCATATAAGTATCTGTTACCATGTTCTCATTTTTCTGTTGATTTAAAACGTTTTTTTAGTTTTTTATAGTCATTGAGGATAAAGCTTTCAATGATTCTGGACTAGGTTTTCCATTACAATCACCTCAGAATCAAAATTTTGTACTTAGTCGTTTTATTGACTATATATCTGCTTTAATAGTAATTATTCCTATTTAGCCTCAATAAATTTTAATCACCCCTCACAGGTATTAGTTCTTATGTACTAAATATATCGGTTTTCTTGGGGTGTGACACTTGGGGGTGCGGAATGTGGGTTGAAAAAGTTAGGAAATGTAAATACTGTGGTAGGGACATGATGAATGTTTCCCAATCTTCATGGTTAGAAAATCCCTACTGTAAGCATTGCTTCAATCAAAGAATAACAGAAGCATCAAATATGATGCCTCCTCGAAATTGGCATCTAGAAGGACGTTATATTGTCTTTAAGCCAAAGATAAAGACGTAAAGGTATTCTCTAAATGAGTTTCAGCATGAGAACGAGTAAGACCTTGTTTACAATGCTGTGATTTTTTTCTTCTATTACCTTGATTTTCTGTAAAAACATTTACATTCCACAAGTTTTCTACACCTTTGACTAGTTCAACAACTAAATCTGATTTTTGTTTTCCTTGACTAGCTTTCCAAAAAATCTCTCCATTGGGAGAAAATTGAGTATTCCAATCTAAAGGAATTGTTACTCTCGCTAGTGCATCTGCAAGCTCGATTGCAGATGAATAGCGTTTTTTAGATATTGTTGTTAAAGCTGCTACCATACACTCGATTCCTTTTTTTCCTAAACCCTCAAGAATTACACCTTCAATCCTTGCCCTTTTAAGTAAAGAGTCTTTATTAGCTGTTTTAAAAGAACTAGGCTCAGGAAGACGAATTGCAGCAAACTGAGGCTGATATTCTTCAATAATAGTCAACAAACGCTCTCTATACCAAACAAGTTGGGAAGACTCTTTATCATAACTATTGGGTGGACTCATTTTATCCTGGAAAATAAGGATAGGTTGTTGTTTTGTTCCTTCAACAACAGCATAATTAACAGTCTGAGGTTCAACCCTGAATCCAATTGCTCTTACCATAAACTCTATTTTAATTAACTTTTGAATTATTCTAAGTTTTTCTTAATTGATCTAAATTGTAGTTTTTCCTCTAACCTCTGATAAATAACATTTAACCATACGGGAATCACAGCCTTACCTTCATCGAGGAATGCGATCCGTAGGAATCGCTATCCTAGTAACTTGCTAATCCCTGATAAATAATATTTAACCACACAGGAATCACAGGCTTACCTTCATCTAGGGAAGTGATCCCACTTCAGCATACCTTACAGCGATAAAAAATACTAAAATTATTACTTAGTAAGATTTCTGTCGCTTTTTCATACTTTTAAAAGGCGCATGACACTTGTTACATTCTCCATGTTCCCACAGTGCTGGAATAGCAAACCGTTCTCCACAAAAGGGACACTCTGAAAGCAAACGCAGCTTATGGCGATCGCACCCCACAGTGGATTGAAACTGCCACTCCAATCTATGATATGGCTGTTCTGCATAACACGCAGCACATAACCGTATTGGCTCTAATTTCATTTTCTCACCCTTGGGTGGGAGCATTTGAGTAATTCGGTTTGTATCTAAGCCAATTAATTTACTAATTGCCTCCAATTCCTTTTGACTAGGAAATGGATTAAATCGAAATTTCTCCCACCTTGCTAACACTGGTCCAATACCTGCGGCTTTACTTAAACTCCCAGGAGAAGATACGCTGATTGCTTCATTTCGCCTAAATCTACCAAAGTAGTGGCTAATACTCTCCCCTACGTAGGGTTCAATATACCAAGGTGGATGTTGTACTGTTTCCTGCTCCATAAATTATATTTCAAGTGAACTTAAAGCCAATAAACTTCCTTAGCCTTTTCTTTTAAATTTAACTTTTGGTTCTTTACGTCTACCGAATTTCTTAGTCAAATTATATTGATCAAGTTCAAAATGCGGCTCATCTATTTTCAGTATGGCAATTTTCCGAAGTAAATCATACAAAGGCTCAATCAGTCCTCCAGATTTTAGCCGTAAATAAGAAACTACGCTCTCAATCTGTGTGATATTTAATCGGCGATTTTCTCGAAGAAATTTTGCTTCCCAGTCGTCCACAACTTCAATTATTTCTTCTTCAGTTAAATTCGGAAACTCATAAGACTCCAAAAATGAGTCATGAACGCGCACATAAGGTAGACTTTTCCGTTCCAGAATATTATCACTCAAATAGTAAGTCCCAACCAAGATAACGGGAATTCGTAGTTTTGCGAAAACATCAATTAGTTCGTTAAATCCTTCTAATGTTATGTAATCCGCATTACCGATAACGAGTAATTTTACACCATAACCTTTAATAGTTCCCCATGCCCGCGAACTGACAAGTCAGCGCTTGCGCTATCGCAAATCTCTTAGTGCGCCAACATTAGCAAGTGGATGCCCAATTTCTTCCAAAATGGAACAATACAAATCTGTTGGGCCACCATGCTGTTCAATTTCTGCATAGAGAACAGTTGCAGGGATTTCTAACAGTGTCCCTCTTCGTTTTACATATTGGGTTCTGTAAAGTTGACAGGCTTTTAATAAGCCAGAACCAGTAGCAGATGTAACATAACCACAGAGTTTTGCATCACGCTGATCATCAAGCCAGTCAAACAATTCCGTATCGCGGTCTAGGGGAAGGTAAGTGTTAGCTTTACCAATCCGTTCAACTTCAGCCTGGAATTCTGGCGATCGCTGTAATTCCTCAGCCGGTTGCAAACTTGGATTAGACTGCTGCTTAAATTCTAGATCAGCATGGGCTAAGTTCGTTTCTGACATTGCACTCACCAATTATCCCTCATAAATTGATTCCAATCTTTTGTACCAACTCTAGGTCTTCGTTTAGCTTTAGCTGTTTGATTGGTTTGATTGGTATCCCGTTGACTTTGTTCAACTTGCTTATCTATTGAATTTACAATGTTTTGTGAAACAGTGTCAATTGGAGATATTAAATTTTCTTGTGCAGTTTTTATTTCTTCTGGAGGTTCTATTGTTTCTGGTATTTCATTTTCAGGAAACAACTCCACTACTTTTGATTTATTAGTTTTAACCTCGTGTTTTTGTTGTGCTTCTTTACGCCGTCGTCTACGTCTCTCCTTACGGTTTTGTTCAACATCTTCAAATATAGATAACCGCTCATTCAAAATAGACGATTTATCAACTTCTTTACCTTCATTACGCAATTTTTTCTTGATATAATTTAATTCAGCCAGAGACATCCTTTCTCTTTTAAAATCTCTAGCTTGTATAAAGCCAAGAAACTCTCCTGGTTCACCATTAATAGGACGAGTATAAGCAATAACTGTTGTAATATTACGCTTGTCATATCTTAAAGAAACTTGCTTCCTTTCATAATCTAACAAGCAGTCTCCCTGATATATCCAACCAAGAAAGTTAACAGAACCATATTTTTCTACATTGCGATATGCAATTTTCATTAAACAAATATCTAGTTCACGTTCATCAATAAGCTCAGGTTCTTCCAGTAAACAACTTGATTTCCATCGCTCAATACGTTTTTGATTTTTTGCTCTGGGATAATCATGACGATTGTAGTGGTCTACAAAATATTTCACTAATATTTGCTCTAGTTTATCAAGCGTCAAACAGGCAGTTCTTTCTGCCTCTGGAGGGCGTTCCTCAATATTTGAACCAGTATATCCACCATATAATGACAAAGTTTCCTTATTAATCTTGTCAAAAATAGACTCAATTAAACCACCAGCCTGGGGAAAAGCACGTAAACGCCTTATAAAACCTAACTGTAGTGAAACTTGTTTTAAATGTTCGGACTTAAATTCCTTTGCACGATCTGTCATTATATATTCAGGTATTCCACAAATCTCCCATCTTTCTTGAAGTTGGTACTCTGTTTCGTAGTGCTTTGGTAAAATTGCATGACGCAGAGCTAAACCAACTTCATGAGAGCCAGCAGGTTCAAAACCTAGATAAAAACCTGTGACACAACCAGAATAACTATCCATTACCAACGTAATGTATGGACGACCGATAACTTTCTTATCTTCTTCGTGAATCAACAAAATATCTAATCTAGTATGGTCTATTTGCCAAATCTGGTTACTGTGGGTTATTTCTAAAATCCCTTCAGTTGTTTGCAGAATTTGTCCTTCTATCGGTGAACCGGGATGGCGAACTTTATTATGTTTTTCTTCTAAATAGGAATTAATGACTTTATAAACAGTGACATGAGAAGGATACTTTCCTGTTATTAAATCCTCCCGCACCTGAGAGTATCCCTTAAATTTTTCATCATATTTCTTCTCTTGCAGTTTCTCTCCTTGACTACCTAAAGCCTTTAAATACCCAGAAATCTGATTGTGATTGATCCGAGAACCTTCTCTATTACCCCATTTATGAAGGCTGACAATAAAATCATGCCACTCCTTGGAAATACGATATTGTCCTTTATCCTTACGTCCAACAGCTAGAGTGGCTACCCCTACCTGCTCAACTTTCTCTATCATGCGCTTAATAGTTCTAGTGCTTTTACCCAGAGCTTTCGCTGCATCTGCGATCGCATTCCTACGAGCTATCTTGTCAGGCGCTTGAAGGATGGCATCAATTAATTCCACCTTTCTGAGATACTCTGGAGAATCTTCGTTAACAAGCAGGTTTTTGTCTTCCACCCCATCCTCCTCTTGAGTCTCGAATCCTGGAAAGGCTTTATTTATAGGCTTTTTGGGCATAAGCTAACCCCCTAAGAATTATGTCATCATTTACTTTAAAATTTTACAACATTTATGACATCATTTGCTTTAAAAATAAGGATAAGAGAAAATTAAAACTAAAATCGCCAAAACACTTACTCGTCAATGATTTTGGCTACTATAGCTGTTGATTGCAAATATGACAAGAATTCTTTAAAATAGACAATAATTATTTAATGGACAGAAGGTGTTCCTGATTGTGAAACCGAAAGTTAGATAATTGGGTAATTGGTAATTGGTAATTGGTGATTGGTGATTGGTAATTGGTAATTGTAAAATAATCCAAAATCTACCGCCGCCCTGTTTAGAGTATAAAATCAAACAGGGTGGATTTTTATTGTCCCCTTGGCAATATAGTAAATTCGTACTACAATATCAAAATAGTCTTCAAACCTGGAAAGACTTATGGAATAGGGATTTTAGCTCTTATAACAGGTCGTTCGCGCCAGCGTGCCGGAGGCATCTGGCTAACATTACCCCAGAAATGGGAGTTGGTTTCCAGATTCCAATCAAAAATCTGGTTTCAATTTTAATATCCACAGCGGTTAAAACCGCTCGTGTCGTTTTCCTCTCAGGTCTAAAGACGCGCTCGTTTCCCACTTACCGGGTATTCTTATGATGAAGCATTATATTCTCAATCTTAACCCCACCGCCAAGCATGAATGGGATCGTTGTATTATCCGTGATCCTTTAACGGCAAAACGTCCAGATATAGCTAAAATAATTTCTGAAGCGGTAGGTGCAGATACAGGTAGTTATTTAGTCAGTGTAAATATTGAAGTAACGGTATTACAGGAAGCACCATCACCATCACCCGAACAGCTTTCCCTACCGTTTCCAGAAATCTCTGTACCCACCCCATTGAGAGAAGCAGCATAGAAATTGCAACTTATCCGCTTTAACTAATTTCATAGTAGGTTGGGTTGACACAAGGAAACCCAACAGCATACAAACTTGTAGCTAAGTCAAAAAACCAAAACAGCACAAGCAGATTATATCCATAATAATAGCACAAAAAGTCAAGGGTATTTATCAATCCTGTAAAAACGTATTTGCGTTAACTTATTGACAATATTATCAATAAAGTTGAGAATACAGACTATCTATTCTCAATAAATATCAACTTTACCAAATTTACGAAAATGTCTATTTAAAAAACTTATATTTCTCAAGTAACCGTAGTGGTTCGTCAAATTTATTTTGACGGGTAATGATCGGAAAAAACTTCTGTTCTTCCCTCCCCTGCTCCCGGTGCCTCTCTTCTCCCCCTGCTTGCCTTCACCCGTCATTTTCGGGTTGACAGACTAGTAGGTTGGATTGACGTAAAAACACCCAACAGTTTCAAAACTCCACTGCTAATTGCTGACTGGGCGCAAGCCCTGCGCCCCTACGTTTCGAGTTATGCCAAGTGCATAAATATCATTTTCAGCAACTCAGCGCGGGTAAAAGGCTTGGTTAAGTATCCAGACGCACCGACAAATCTCGCTTTTACTTTATCTATAATTCCCTTATTGCTAGTCACAAAAATAATGGGAATAGTTTTAAACAGGGAATTATTGCGGATAATTTTACACAGTTCATAACCGTCAATTCCTGCCATATTTAAATCCAGTAAAATTAGATCCGGCTTATGTCTAATAATTGACATTACTGCCTTCACAGGTTCATTAATAGTCACCAAAGTAAAATTCTCATCTTCCAAATAACGACTGATTTCTTTGAGAATTGTAGGACTATCATCTACAGAAATAATTTTGTAAGTCTTTTGGGTGATTTTCGTATTGATTTTTACTTTTTGTGAATCAACTTCTATGTTACTATTAACAGCTTCAGGTGAAAAATCCTCTGGAGGTAAATCAGCAACATCTGGTACTAGCTGTTGAACCGCCAGATGATTCCGCGAAATGATTGGAGTTTCTGAAGAAGCATCTTGACTGGGTGCTACATCCGCAACAAATAATTTACCCCTAATTAACTCTGTGCTATCTTCAGAAAATAGTAATGAACTTCCACAAGTTTTTGGTAACTTATCAAATGGGGGATCTGGTTCATGTAATACTATCGAACCCTTAACAATATAGGGGTATAAACTTAAAGCTAGTTGCAACTCATCCTGATTCATAATAATCGCTAGATGACGCAAGCTAAAACCCTTCATCCAATTGGTGATATTTTCTTTCAGTGGTGGTAATCTTTTATCCTGAAACTTGCTACTAACTAACAAATATGGACGCTGATAGGGAGAAGATATGTATCTACCAAGATACCGCCAATTTTGTAACTGGTTTTGGCATTTTTCGATGATATCATCAATATCTAATTTACAAATTTCGGTAAAATTTTCTAGTGGTTCTGTTAGTTCAAAATCACCTGTTTTAATGAGGAGAAATGATTCAATTACCTCTTTAACTAATTCTTGAATCAGTAATGTTGCGTGATCAAGAAGGAGATATTGTTCATTAACCAGCCAATTAATCGCTTCATATTCGGGAATTTGGTTAGGTAAATGATGATTATCTTCAGGTTCAAATATCAAGCGCATTTGTACACGCACTTCATTATCAACTAAAGGAATTTGTGGATGGAGACGACGCATTTGTCGTTCTAATCTATCAAAGGGTTCTACTGAATGAGTCCCATAGATAATTTTTCCTTGTTCTATATATATCAACCAAGATACAGAGTTACTATGTGCTTGCAAACGGGTAGTTTCATAACAATTGCTTAATTGTCTTAATAAACCTTGGGGTGATAATTTGGTAAAGGTGCCAGTATTCTTCATGTTTTTACAATTTTTTGGGCGGATACATCAACATAGTATGGGAAAAGATTGAATATTAGGCTGCAATATGATATCACCTGGAAATATGGTTATGATCACAAGTTGTTAAATTATGAATATCAATGAAAAACATCTTTTAAGCATTATCCTCCTCCGTTGAATGTAACAGTTTTTATAGTTTTTTATGTTGATTTTTTATCATTGGTCTGGATAAAAATCTCTGTTTTGTCATATTTTGTCGCTATTTCATCTTGATTAACTATATAGTGATACTATTGAGTATGCTGAGACTTTTTTGGTAATTTAAATCCATCAATTTTCAGCCGGATCTGCTTACTTTTCCTGGATTTAACTGTAATGAATTAATTTACCCAAGGACAGACTTAAATCCCACATAGAATCTTTAAAAATTTATGGAGGTAAATGTATATATTGATTATTACAGCAGATTGTAACTCAACAAATTGGAGAATCTGTACCAGAAACTATATACTTTGAGTAAAAGGAAAATAAGACTTTGGACTATAACATAACACAAAAAGTTATGATTGATACATTCAATCTTGACGAAGTTGTAGAATTTGCAGAAAACCCCGAACCCCGTTGTCCATGCGTGTTATTGCTAGATACTTCTGGTTCGATGCAAGGAGAACGAATCGAAGCCTTAAATCAAGGTTTGTTGAGTTTAAAGGATGAACTGGTTAAAAATTCCTTAGCATCCAGAAGGGTAGAAGTGGCAATTATTACATTTGATAGTAATGTTAATGTTGTTCAGGACTTTGTAACTGCTGATCAATTTAACCCGCCGATTCTCACAGCCCAGGGGTTAACAATTATGGGTTCGGCTATTCATAAAGCCTTGGATATTATTCAAGAGCGCAAATCCCAATATCGCACGAATGGTATTGCTTATTATCGTCCTTGGGTGTTTATGATTACTGATGGTGAACCCCAGGGTGAACTAGATCATGTTGTTGAACAAGCTGCCCAAAGACTGCAAGGGGATGAGTCTAATAAGCGGGTGGCGTTTTTTACGGTGGGTGTAGAGAATGCGAATATGAGCCGATTAAGTCAAATCGCTGTACGAAGTCCCCTGAAATTAAAGGGATTAAATTTCATTGAGATGTTTGTTTGGCTGTCTGCGAGTATGTCAGCGGTGTCTCATTCTCAGGTAGATGAACAGGTAGCACTACCACCAATTGGGTGGGGATCTGTTTAATGAAAATTGCAGCTTGTTGTTTAAACTGAACTAGCTGTGGAAAACAAATTATATGAATACATCAAAACAGATTTCTCAATGGCGGGTAGTGGCTGCTTCTGTATGTGGGACTAGTCATTCAAAAAACCAGCAACTTTGTCAGGATGCTCACCATTGGCAGCTATTGGCTAATAATGTGTTGGTGATAGCAGCGGCAGATGGTGCGGGTTCTGCTAAACTAGGAAAGGTGGGATCAATGATTGCGGTGGAAACGGCAATAGATCATCTTTCTCGCCAAGAGATAACGAGTGATTCTCTGGCTAATGATGGTGTTTTGCGTTATTTGCTCAGTGACGCTATGTTAGTAGCCCGCAAAGCTATAGAAATTGAGGCGGATGTTTGTAATCATCAACCTCATGATTTAGCAACTACCTTGATTCTGATGATTGCTACACCAGAAATTGTGGCTGTAGGGCAGGTTGGGGATGGTTTGGCTGTGGCTAAAAATAGTATGGGTAATCTGATAGCGTTAACCATTCCTAGCAATGGCGAATATATCAATCAAACAACTTTTCTTACGTCTCCTGGCGCTTTGGAGACAGCACAATTTGAAATATGTCGGGAAGAGATTGTTAATGTGGGTGTTTTGACTGATGGGCTACAAATGTTAGCTTTGAATATGATTGTTGGTGAACCTCACAAACCTTTCTTTTTTCCTTTATTTCAGTTTGTAGTGAATGCTGAAGATAAAATATTAGCAAAAGAACATTTAATGCGGTTTTTAACTTCTGATAAGATTACTCAGCGGACTGATGATGATTTAACTTTAATTTTGGCTGCATTTATTAACTCATAATTTATAGTCATTAGGGATTAAAGACAGTATGGTATTAGCCATACTCTTGAGTGTCTGAACTTTTGACGGATTCTAATCACCTCATATAACCTTTATTCTGCCATGCAGGTACTACGTCATCTTCCTAACCCGGAAATTCTCAACCTCTCTGTCAGTGTGGGACATGGTGGTGAAGCTTGTATCTATGCAGTTCCATCGGATGAGAATTTGGTAGCGAAAGTATATCATAAACCGACTGTCTCTTATGCCCAAAAACTGCGGGCAATGCTTGCTAATCCTCCTGTGAATCCAATGGATAATTTAGGGCATATTTCTATTGCTTGGCCACAGGAATTATTGCAAGCTGCGGATGGTAGTGGTAAGGTCGTTGGTTTTGTGATGCCCAGGATTCGGGGAATGCGACCAATTATGGATTTTTATAATCCAGGGATTCGCCGACAACATTGCCCTTTGTTTAATTATCAATATTTATTGCGAACTGCCCGGAATCTGGCTGCGGCTTTTTCGGCTTTGCACGCCAGCCGATACTGTGTTGGTGATGTGAATGAGTCGAATATTTTGGTGAGTGATACGGCTTTGGTGACGTTGGTGGATACGGACTCGTTTCAAGTGACCGAACCGTTGCAGAATGTTGTTTATCGTTGTTCTGTGGGTAAGCCTGAATATACACCTCCAGAATTACAGAATAAAACTTTTGCGGACTATGATCGAGAAATTCATCATGATTTGTTTGGGTTGGCTGTGCTGATTTTTCAGTTGTTAATGGAAGGAACTCACCCATTTTCTGGGATATTTCAAGGGGCGGTAGATCCTCCAACCTACCAAGGGAGGATTCTTTCTGGACATTTTACCTATAGTCAAAAGAAACAAGTTCCCTATCTACCAACGCCTATTTCTCCTAGCTGGAATCTGCTTCATCCTAGTTTGCGGGATTTATTTGTGCGTTGTTTTGAGGATGGTCATGATCAACCTTTGTTACGCCCTAATGCTCAAACTTGGTTGTCGGCTTTAACGGCGGCGGAGGAGAGTCTGATGATTTGTCAGGTGAATCTTCAGCATCTTTATCATAATCATTTGGATAAGTGTCCTTGGTGTGAGCGGACTAAAAGATTGGGTGGGAGAGATCCATTTCCGTCATTGCTGGCGATCGCTTCTAAACAACATCTACAACCACGCGCCCAACCTAAGTCTAAACGTCGCTATATTCCTACTCCCCGCATCACTCAGCCATTAACACCAAATTCTCCGGTATATCATTGGCAACCTATAGCTAATCAGCAATTTTATCATCCTCCTGCTGGTAAAAAATTAAATCGCAAGGTATATGGTGTGATTTGTGGGGTGATGGGATTGGGTCTTTTGGGCTATTTGGATGTAATGATTAAATTTACCCGTCCTTTTGTTTCCCAAAATCCTTACACTCAACAAAGTTTGATGTCTCGTACATCTAATCAAACTGCTGATTTGCCAAGTCTTTCTTTTGCGGATTACTACCAGCGCGGTGATACTGCTTATCATCAAAAAGATTATGAAGAAGCAGTTGCCAACTTCACCGAAGCTACTAAAAAGAATCCCCAATCTGCCAAAGGGTATATAAATTTGGGTAATGCCCAATATAATTTAAATAATTATGAGGCGGCATTAGCTAATTATAACCAAGCTTTGAAGTTGAATCCTCAAGAGGTTAAAGCCTATATAAATCGCGGTAATGCTTACTATATGCTGGCTGACTATAGTAGTGATCCTGATAAGGAATACAAACAAGCGATCGCTGATTTTAATGCCGCCATCAATATAGATAAAACTGATGCGGAAGCTTATGTCAGACGGGGTATTGTCAGATTTGAAATTACTAAATACATCAATAATTCTTTTCCAGAATACCAAAGGTCAATTGCTGATTTTACTGAAGCCATTAAACTCAATTCAGCTAAAATAGATGCTTACTTTCAACGGGGGTTGGTTCGTTATCAAATGGCGCAATACAGTAGTAATTATGCAACAGAATATAAACAGGCGATCGCTGATTTTACTGAAGCATTAAAACTTAATCCCCGATTGGCTAAAGGTTATCTAAAACGTGGGATGGCTTATTATGAACTAGCACAATATAGAGAAGGTATAGCTGACAAAAATCATGTTCAAGCAGTTGCGGATTTAGAAACAGCCGCTAAAGTTTCTTTGGAGCAAAATGATATGGATAATTATCAACAGTCTTTGAGTAGTATTTGTATCGTTGTTGCTAATAAATGTGATAGTTTATTATCTAACACAATTCTCACTGGACAAAGTAATTGATTTAGGAGTTCAGGAGTCAGGAGTATGGCTAACGCCACGCTACGCTATCAGGAGTATGGCTAACGCCACGCTGCGCTATCAGGAGTCAGGAGTCAGGAGGAAGAAGAAGGAAGAGGAAAGAAGAGGAAAGAAGGAATAAGAAAGAAGGAATTAAAATCATCTAAAATGTGAATAATCGGTTAAAAATAATATTTAAAATTTACTCCTGACTTCATTAAGAAATTAGGGGTTTTATTTTTGTGACTAAAATTACTAGGGAGCATCCCAATTTTGCAGAAATAAGCTGGCGATTAGGAAGATGCCTCCGGCTCCCGTCAGGGATACACGGCTATACAAACAAAGTCCGCCTACGCGGACTAGGGAAATTTAAAACCCACGCAGGTGGTCACTGAGCCTGTCGAAGTGTGGGTTTTGCCTGTGTAGCCGTGACTTCGAGTCGCCTGAATTCTTATAGTGAAATGTGGCTTGAATGAGACACAAAATTCACGAAAAAAGACAAACACCAAAAGACTTTTATTCCTTCTTTTTCTCCTGAACTCCTACTATAAATATTTTACATATAAAATATCTTAATTTACTTATTCTTTATGATTTTCTAGAAAATAACAGTTAAATTATGTTTATCTACCTAATAAAGAGAAAGAAAAAATTATTTAATTTCTTTACCATCATTGTGCATTCTCTTCATTTCCATTAGTTGAAATTATCGTCCACCTGCAAATCTTTGAGGTAACTACATGAAAGCAGTAATTTTAGCAGGAGGTCTGGGTACAAGGTTGAGTGAAGAAACCAGTATCAGACCCAAACCAATGGTTGAAGTTGGTGGTAAGCCAATTCTTTGGCACATAATGAAAACTTACTCTGCTCATGGTATTAATGATTTCATCATTTGTTGCGGTTACAAAGGTTATGTCATTAAAGAATACTTTGCTAACTATTTTTTACATATGTCAGATGTGACATTTGATATGCGATTTAATCAAATGAATGTCCATTCTGGATATGCTGAACCCTGGCGCGTCACCTTAGTAAATACAGGTGATAATACAATGACAGGCGGACGTTTAAAGCAAGTTCGTGAACATATTGGGAATGAAACCTTTTGCTTTACCTATGGTGATGGTGTAAGTAATATCAATATTACAGAATTAATTAAATTCCATCGAGAGCAAAAGACATTAGCAACACTCAGCGCAGTGCAACCAGCAGGAAGATTTGGAGCAATTTCTCTAGGACAGGAACAAACTAAAATAACTAGTTTTAAAGAAAAACCTGAAGGTGATGGTGCTTGGATTAATGGGGGCTATTTTGTTCTCGAACCCCAAGTAATTGATTTTATTGCTGATACCTCAACTGTGTGGGAGAAAGAACCATTAGAAAAGTTAGCTGATTTAGAACAGTTAGCGGCTTACAAACATGATGGTTTTTGGCAACCAATGGACACATTAAGAGATAAAAACTATCTAGAGGATCTATGGAAAAGTGGTAAAGCTCCTTGGCAAGTTTGGTAATAGCAATTTTGATTTTGGATTTGAGAGTTGAGATTTTAGATATTGGATTGGGGAAAGATTACTAATGTACGATTTTGCGATTATTGGTGGGGGAATAGTTGGACTTTCCACTGCAATGGCTTTAGGAGAGCGTTATTCTCATGCTAAAATATTAGTGTTAGAAAAAGAGAGCGAATGGGCATTTCATCAAACTGGTAATAATAGCGGTGTCATTCATTCCGGTATTTACTATAAACCGGGAAGCTTTAAGGCTAAATTTTCCCGTGATGGTAGCCGTTCAATGGTAGAATTTTGCCAGAAATATGATATTGATCATGAAGTTTGTGGTAAAGTAATTGTTGCCAGTAATCAACAAGAATTACCTCGCTTAGAAAATCTCTACACACGCGGGTTAGAAAACGGTATTCCTGTTAAAAGAATTAGCCCAGAAGAAGTTAAAGAAATTGAACCTCATGTTAGTTGCGTTGGTGGAGTTCAGGTATTCAGCACAGGAATTGTCAATTACAAACAGGTTTGTTTAAAATATGCGGAATTAATTCGCAATCAAGGGGGAGATTTACGTCTCAACACCCAAGTTTTAAAAATTGTCCGCAGTGGTAGAAATCAGGTATTAGAAACTAACAATGGCAGGTTTGAAACTCGATTTGTGATCAATTGTGCCGGATTGCATAGCGATCGCATTGCAAAATTAGGTAAAGCTAATCCTGAAGCTAAGATCGTTCCCTTTCGCGGTGAATATTACGAACTTACCCCCGAAAAACGCTATTTGGTGAAAACTCTCATTTACCCAGTTCCTAACCCAGATTTCCCCTTCCTCGGCGTGCATTTCACCCGGATGATTGATAACACTGTCCATGCAGGACCCAATGCAGTTTTAAGTCTGAAACGTGAAGGTTACAAAAAAACCGACTTTGACTTCAGAGATTTTGCCGAAGTTATCACCTATCCTGGCTTTTGGAAACTAGCAGCAAAACACGCCGACGAAGGAATTCAAGAAATCATTCGTTCCTTTAGTAAAGCAGCCTTTGTCAAAAGTTTGCAAAAACTCATCCCCGAAATTCAAGCCGCAGATGTAATTCCCACCCATGCAGGAGTTCGCGCTCAAGCATTAATGAATAATGGTTCTCTGGTAGATGACTTTTTAATCATTGCAGGTGAGAATTCCATTCATGTTTGCAATGCACCTTCACCCGCTGCAACTTCTTCCTTAGAAATTGGTAAAGCTATAGTTAAGCAAATACCAGAACCTACTCATTTGCACAGTTTAGTAAGTTAGTAGGGTGCGTCAGATACTAAAAATCTGTTAACTTTACTAACAAATCAAGTCTGACGCACCCTACAAGAGAATTTTATCTGCGGATTTTTCAAGCAACAACATATTTTTCCACATCAAAAGTTTTAACAATCATGAAAGTTTTAGTAACTGGCACAGAAGGTTATCTTGGTTCTTTATTGCCTTCTTTATTAATGCAAAAAGGACATGAAGTTATTGGTGTTGATACTGGTTTTTATAAAGTTGGTTGGCTATATAATGGAACTAACGTCACAGCTAAAACCCTAAATAAAGATATTCGTGATATCAATCCCGAAGATTTAGAAGGTGTGGAAGCTATTGTTCACATGGCGGAATTATCTAATGATCCTACTGGACAATTATCTCCTACCATTACTTATGATATTAATCATTTAGGTTCAGTTCGTCTAGCTAATTTGGCAAAATCAGTAGGTGTCCGCCGTTTTGTTTATATGTCCTCCTGTAGTGTTTACGGTGTGGCTAGTGAAGGTGATATTACAGAATCATCACCAGTTAATCCACAAACAGCTTACGCAGAATGTAAAACATTAGTAGAAAGAGATGTTCAACCATTAGCTGATGATGACTTTTCTCCTACTTTCATGCGGAATGCGACTGCTTTTGGTGCTTCCCCCAGAATGCGTTTTGATATTGTTTTAAACAATTTGGCTGGCTTGGCTTGGACTACAAAAGAAATTAAAATGACCAGTGATGGTACACCTTGGCGGCCATTAGTTCACGCTTTAGATATTTGTAAAGCCATTGTTTGTGCCTTGGAAGCACCCAGAGATATTATTCACAATCAAATCTTTAATGTTGGCGATACAGCAAATAATTATCGAGTTAAAGAAATAGCGGAAATCGTTGCTGATGTTTTCCCCGGTTGTCAATTATCTTTTGGAACTAATGGTTCAGATAATCGCAGCTATCGAGTATCTTTTGAAAAAATTAACACAATTCTACCTGGATTTAAGTGTGATTGGAATGCTCAACTTGGTGCTGGACAATTATTTAGTTTGTTTAAGCAAATTGATATGAATGAAGATACTTTCTTGTCTAGAGGATTCACCCGCTTAAAACAATTAGAGTATCTAATTCGCACAGAACAAATTGACAAAGATTTCTTCTGGAACAAACAGGAAAACTATTAATTTATTCGGAAAATATTGTAGGTTGGGTTGAGCGACAGCAAAACCCAACATGATTAATAATTTTGTTGGGTTTCCTTGCGTCAACCCAACCTACATTTCTACATTTCCTTAACCAAACATTATTGCATCAAGGTGGATTAAATTGAATTTTCTTAATTCAAGATATTCGATTTAAAAGCCTATTTTAAATTTATACCAAGTTAAATTAACAGATAATGCAAAAGTTACTAACCATTGCTATTCCTACATACAATCGCGCTGCTTTACTAGATAAACAACTGGCTTGGTTAGCAACAGCAATCAAAGGTTTTGAATCAGAATGTGAAATTATTATTTCTGATAATTGCTCAACAGATAATACACCGGGAGTTGTGAAAAAATGGCAAACTGCTTTTAGTAATACTGTATTTATAGCGAATAGAAATCGGGAAAATATAGGGTTAATGCCAAACATTGCTTTTTGTCTTCAAGCTGCTGGTAGTAAATATGTTTGGACTGTGGGTGATGACGATCCAATTCAGGAAAGGACTCTAGGTTATGTCATCAATAAAATTAAAGAAAATCCCAGTTTGTCACTGATGTTTCTCAACTGTTGTGGACGAGACAAAAATACAAATAAAGTTTTGGTAGAACACTGGTTTCCTAGTGATAGTGATGAAATCATTGTTGATAGTAAACCTGTATTTCAAAGGTATTTACAGGGTAGTTTTGGGGGTGTACTATTCATGACAGCTACCATTTATAATACCGAACTTGTGCAACAAGCTTTGCAAAACTGGACTACTTCATGTAAAAATTTAGCATCCCAAGCATATTGGACTGGATTTTGTGCGGCTTATGGAAATATCATTGTTACTCAAGATAATTATTTGGAATGTACAATGCACGCTAGTTCCCTAGAAGAAAATCCTCGATGGTCACTAATGATGCGATATGTCTACATCCCGGAGATTTATCTGAAATTATTAAGTTTAGGATATTCTGCTAAATTTTGTCAACGAATGATTCTAGAAAATATTTTCAACCTGAGTGATTGGAAAATATTATTGGGTGCTTTAAGAAGATGGCCAGTTCTAGCCACCAATATTATAATTACCTACTTGCAATTAGTAGGTAGATTCATCTATCAAATGAATTTTAATCAAAAAAAATCAGCAATAAATATCTCACGAATAAGTAATTAAATAAAAGATAAAATCCTTCTCTATTAACCATCAAAAACCATGAATAAACTACTAACTATTGCTATTCCTACTTACAATCGAGCCGAGTTACTAGATAAACAATTAACTTGGTTATCCCAAGCTATTCAAGGATTTGAATCAGAGTGTGAAATTTTAGTTTCTGATAACTGTTCTACAGATCATACTCAATCTATTATTAGTAAATGGCAAAATATTCTCACAAACATCACATTTAAATCCAATAAAAATCCTGAAAACATAGGCGTAATGCGAAATATTTTTCATTGCCTAAGTTCTGCCACAACCAAGTATGTTTGGACAATTGGTGATGATGATCCAATTCAGGAAAGAGCAGTTGCCTATGTGATGGATAAAATTAAAAATGTAGGAGCAGTAATTTTTCTAACTGCTACAGTATATCGTGCTGATTTAATTAAACGCGCTCTCCAAATTTGGCCAACTGCTAGTAATAATTGGATATCTTTAGCATATTTAGCCGGTTATTGTGCTGCTAATGGCAGAGTAATTGTGACTAAAGATATCTATTTAGAATGTATTGTTGGTGTTAGTTATTGGCAAAAAGAACCGAAATCTGCACTTTTAATGCAATACCAACATATACCTGAAGTTATTTTAAAACTTGAGCAAGTTGGTTATTCTAAAGCATATTGTTGTCGGATGCTTTTACAAAACTACCATGAAGTAGACCTGAAAGTTTTTTTAGGAGCGATGAGAAGATGGCCTGTATCGGCTATTAAGACAGTAATTCCTTTTTTAGGTTTAGCTAGTGTGGCAGCATTGGAATTAATACCAATGAGAGAATTTAAAGTAGCAGAATCAGAAATGGATAGAACAACGACTTCGGAAGTCAGAAACTATAAGGGATAAGTCAGCAATTGTTTGGAAAAAATAACTTTTGATTGGGAGGTGTTTGAATTGTGATTAATAAAGTTGCAGAAAAAATATCAGTCTTAAAAGATGAGTTAGCTTATCAAGTGAAACTTTGGCAGCATCAGGGTAATTTGCCTGTCTTAACAGGAAATGATGCTATAGCGGTTATCGCTAGGATGCAATACAGTCTAGGGCGCAGACCCTGCGCCCCTACAGGCTTTACAATTAGCTGACTGTATTTCGCTCAAGTGCATACCGCTATATCATTGCCAATTCTCTTAAAAATGAAGGAATTTGCATAACAACTCTTGAGTCCTTAGGATGAATGCTGCTCATAGTTTTTTACCAAATATGGGTAGGTCTAATTATCATCCTTCATACCAAAATCCACCAGAAATTTACACAGTTACGATCAACACTATTTTTTGTTTACACAGCTAACCCACCAAAACGACCGGGACTTTGTACTCAATATTGGGATGATACTTTTCCCAAACCGGAGTTATCTAAACAAGTTAATTAGGTTTACATAGGAAGGGAATTCCTGTCATGCTGAACAAAATTTCAACTATAAGTTCTGAGTTGAATTATCGAGTATCACTTTGGCATCATGGTAAAAATTTACCTGCTATTAGTGCAAAAGATCAATTGATTGTTGATACCCTAAAAACATCAGGTGTTTATATCACATCTTTGGAAGATTTAGGTTTTTCATCTACGGCTACAATGTTAGCTACTGCTAATAGTTGTACTGATAGAATGGTAAATCCTAGAGATATTCATGCAGGATACAAATTACCACAAATTTATACCGTTACAGATTTACCAGAATTTTTTAATTGGGGAATGGAATCCCGCTTACAAAATATCATTGAGCATTATATAGGTTTACCTATCGCTTTTCATGGTGTTCATGTACGGAAAGACTTTCCTAATGAAAAACAATTGGAAACTTTACTATGGCATAAAGATTCTGAAGATAGACGCATGATTAAAGTCATTATCTATCTAAATGATGTGACTGAAGAACATGGACCATTTGAATATATTCGACTACCGACTAATGCTTTAGAGCAAGTTAAAAATTATCAAGTTGATTATGAGTTGTGGCGGGTTAATTTTTTGGGAATTAACGATGATAAAATGATGAAAGTCATTCCTAAATCAGCTTGGAAATCATGTCCTGGTAAAGCTGGAACTGTGATTTTTGCAGATGTGAGAAATATTTTACATCATGGGACTGTGAGAACCCAAGAACGATCAACTATATTTTTCACATACACGGCTAAATCTCCTAAACGACCTGAACTTTGTACACAATATCATGATGATACCTTTCCCAAAATAAATCCCCAATTAGGATTAAAGGTATAAACCTAAAATGCAGAAATTCAGGAGTCAGAATAAGTAGTGAGACAGAATTAATTACACAATGTCATTGCGTTAGCGTTGCGTGGCGTTAGCCATATGGAACGAAGTGAAATGAAGCAATCGCAAGGGTTGTGATTGCTTCCCTTCGCTCGCAATGACTGTAAATATTTTTGTCCAATTACTTAATTGGTATCAATCATGATCATGCCAGTTTTATTTCCTGAATTTTGCTATCTAAAATCAAAACCATTCTATTATCTTCAAAAAACTTCCGAAATAACCATGATTTTTACCTCTACTAAACTCGCTGGTGCTTTTATTATTGACTTAGAAGAAAAGCCTGATTCTCGTGGTTTTTTTGCTCGGACTTTTTGCGCTGATGAATTTCTCGCTCATGGGTTAAAACCAACAGTTGCCCAATGTAACCTTTCTTTTAATCATAAAAAAGGCACATTACGAGGAATGCACTATCAAACTCTCCCCGCAGCGGAAACAAAATTAATTCGCTGTACTCAAGGAGCTATTTATGATGTGATTGTGGATATGCGTCCTGAATCTCCTACTTATCTAGCGCATATTGGTGTAGAACTGAGTGCAGAAAATCGCCGCGCTCTTTATGTTCCTGAAATGTTTGCTCATGGTTATCAAGCTTTAACAGATGGTGCAGAAGTTGTATATCAAGTGGGTGAATTTTACACTCCTGGATATGAACGGGGTTTACGTTATGATGATCCAATTTTAGAAATTTCTTGGCCATTGAGTGCTACAGAAATGTCTGATAAAGATCGCAATTGGCCTTTACTAGAATCTATTTTGATAGGAGTTTAATCATGATTATTGTTGATAAAGCTTTACAAGCACGAGCGGATTTAGGTAAACCAGTTAAGGTGGCAATGATTGGTGCTGGTTTTATGGGTCGAGGAATTGCTAATCAAATTATCAATTCTGTGCCAGGAATGGAGTTGGTGGCTATTTCTAATCGTCACATTGATAACGCTAAACGAGCTTATTTAGAAGCAGGAATTGAAGATATCAAAATTGTTACTAATTTAGCTGATTTAGAAGAAGCGATCGCTCAAAATGAATATGCAATCACCGAAGATGCCATGCTCCTGTGTGAAGCTGATGGCATAGATGCAATCATTGAAGTCACCGGGACAATTGAATATGCCGCTCATTTGGTGATGTGTGCGATCGCTCATCACAAGCATATCATCCTCATGAATGCCGAACTAGATGGCACAATTGGACCGATACTCAAAGTCCATGCAGACCGCGCTGGAGTCATCCTGAGCGCCTGTGACGGCGACCAACCAGGGGTAGAAATGAACTTGTACCGCTTTGTCAAAAGCATCGGTTTAAAACCCCTCCTGTGCGGCAACATCAAAGGCTTACAAGACCCCTACCGCAACCCCACCACCCAAGCCGGTTTTGCTCAACGCTGGGGTCAAAATCCTGCTATGGTGACAAGCTTTGCCGATGGTACAAAAATCTCCTTTGAGCAAGCCATAGTCGCCAACGGCACAGGTATGAAAGTAGCCAAGCGGGGAATGTTGGGATATGACTACACAGGTCATGTTGATGAAATGACCAAAATGTACGACATTGACCAACTTCAAGAACTAGGCGGTATCGTTGATTACGTCGTTGGCACCAAACCCGGTCCAGGAGTATTCGTATTTGCCACCCACGAAGACCCCAAACAACGTCATTACCTCAACCTTTATAAACTCGGTGAAGGCCCCCTCTACAGCTTCTACACCCCCTATCACCTATGCCATTTTGAAGTTCCCCTCTCCGTAGCCCGTGCTGTCCTCTTCCATGATGCGGTGCTTGCACCAATCGCCGGTCCCGTTGTTGATGTCGTCGCCACCGCCAAAATTGACCTCCAAGCCGGAGCAACCCTTGATGGTATTGGTTATTACATGACCTATGGACAATGTGAAAATTCCCCAATTGTGCAACAACAAAACCTACTGCCAATGGGTCTAGCGGAAGGATGTCGCTTAAAGCGCGATATTCCTAAAGATCAAGTCCTCACTTATGATGACGTGGAACTACCAGAAGGTAGACTTTGTGATCAATTACGCGCTGAACAAGCAGTTTACTTTGCTCCTGTGAAAACTTTAGCACTAACAAAATAGTTTTCCAATTAGCATCAAGATAATTCAGAGGTTTCCTGATATTTTCATTTAACCTCTGAATTCACATATATACAATAAATGACAGAGATTATTTTGATAATCTTGCGAGGTTTCCCATGATTCAACTCCCTATTAAACAACATAAAATAATTGATACAAAACAACTGATACAACTTAGTAATGCAACATTAAAAATTCAATTACTAGAGAATAAATATTAAAACCAATCATCACTTACCAAATTATCAAGAAAAAGATGAAAATAGCTCTCGTCCATGATTACTTAACCCAACGCGGTGGAGCAGAGCGCGTATTTGAATTATTGTGTAAACGGTATCCCGACGCTGACATTTTCACCTCATTATACGACCCGCAAAAAAGTATTGATTTAGGTGAGAGAATTATCAACACCACATTTTTACAAAAAATTCCTGGTGCAACCAAATATTTTCGGATGTTAGCCCCCTTATATTTTCCCGCATTTCGTTCCTTGGATCTTCAAGATTATGACCTAATTATCAGCAGTAGCACCAGTTTTGCCAAAGCAGTACGGAAAAATCCCCAAGCAAAACATATTTGTTTTTGTCATAATGTTACCCGCTTTTTATGGGACACAGAAACATATTTACGGGAGTACGGAGACTATAGATACTTTGCTCCTCTCATCGAAAAAATCTTTCAAATGATGAGAGATGTAGACCTGAAATATGCTCAAGAACCCGATCTCTACATCGCTAACTCTACCATTGTTGCCCAACGAATTCAAAAGATTTATCACAAACAAGCGATCGCCATTAACTATCCAATTGATACTAGCAACTTTGTTTTTTCCGATACTAAAGAAGAATACTACTTGGCATCGGCGCGGATGATAAGTTATAAACGTCTTGATATAATAGTCGAAGCTTTTAATTGGTTAGGCTGGAACTTATTAATATCAGGTGATGGACCAGAACAAGAAAGATTAAAAGCCCAGGCATTACCCAACATCCAATTTCTAGGTCATGTCAGTGATAGAGAACGTAAAGACTTATTTTCTAAAGCCAAATCAATTATTGTTGCGGCTTTAGAAGATTATGGATTAGTTCCAGTCGAGGCAAACGCCAGTGGTACACCAGTCATTGCTTATGGAGCCGGAGGAGTCTTAGACACTCAAATACCAGGTAAAACAGGTGTGTTTTTCAAAAGACAAGCACCATGCTCTTTACAAGCAGCTTTACTAGAAGCTGGAGGAATATCTTGGGATTAC
Organism: Anabaena sp. AL93; assembly: GCF_001672085.1. Taxonomy (NCBI): domain Bacteria; kingdom Bacillati; phylum Cyanobacteriota; class Cyanophyceae; order Nostocales; family Nostocaceae; genus Anabaena; species Anabaena sp. AL93. The sequence goes on from NZ_LJOU01000093.1 coordinate 22,809, forward strand.
GAAACTATCCGTAATCATGCCGTTAGCAATTTCTCAGAACAGTCATTTTTTAGTAAAGTTGAGCAAGTTATTGATCAAGCTAGTAGTTCGTCAAATTTATTTTGACGGGTAATGATCGGAAAAAACTTCTGTTCTTCCCTCCCCTACCTCCCCTACC
>NZ_LJOU01000094.1:0-22762 GCF_001672085.1 Anabaena sp. AL93
CCGCCACAATGTGTGGAGCAATTAATAGTTTAATTGATTCATTTATGCCCAACGGCGGTTTTGTTACCTTTGCCAATATGTTTCTCCAAATCATTTGGGGCGGACAAGGAACAGGAACAGCTTATTTATTTACTTACCTCATATTAACCGTCTTTGCTACAGGCTTAATGGTAGGCAGAACACCGGAATTTTTAGGAAGAAAAATCGAAAAACGCGAAGTTGTCCTGGCCAGTTTTTTGATTCTTTTAGTACATCCCATCGCCATCATGATACCAGCCGGAATCACCCTAGCTTTTCCCGACCAACTAGCAGGAATCAGTAATCCCGGTTTTCATGGTTTTGCTCAAGTGCTGTATGAATATACCTCAGCCGCAGCTAACAACGGTTCTGGACTCGAAGGTTTAGGAGACTCCCAACCATCACCTTTAGCCATAGCTATGGGAGCAAAACCCACTATTACCGCTTTATGGTGGAACCTCAGCGCATAGTGGTTTTTTTAGTCACTCTTGACCCTAATTTATTTGGCACTGTTAAGGCTGATATTAATCAACAACGACTGTTAAATGGGATAATTACTCTGATTTTATTTTCCACCGTTTTGTTTGCCAATTTTGCGGAATCTGTGGCGGAAGGAAGGGGTAAAGCCCAAGCTGATACTCTCAGAGCTACCCGTTCTGATACTATGGCTCGGAAAATTTTATCTAATGGGGTGATTGAAACTACTAACTCTACGGAATTACGTAAGGGGGATTTAGTGAAAGTCATTGCAGGTGATATGATTCCGGCTGATGGAGAAGTTACTCAAGGTATGGGTTCTGTTGATGAGTCAGCCATTACGGGAGAATCTGCCCCTGTACTTAAACAACCGGGGACGGATATTGCTAGTTCGGTTACAGGTGGTACACGCTTGCTGTCTGATGAGTTGGTAATTCGGATTACTGCTGATCCCGGTCAAGGTTTTATTGATAGAATGATTTCTCTGGTAGAAGGTGCAGAACGCAGTAAAACACCTAATGAAATTGCTTTAACTGTGCTGTTAGCAGTTCTTACCCAGGTATTTTTAATTGTGGTTTCTACTCTTCCTCCGTTTACTGGTTATATCGCTAATTTTATTAGTGTGGTATTTGGGGAAGATGCAGGGAATAATTTACGCAATGGTGCCAGTATTGCCATTCTAATTTCTCTGTTAGTAGCTTTAATTCCTACAACTATTGGTGGTTTATTGAGTGCTATTGGTATAGCTGGCATGGATAGAGTCGCTCAATTTAATGTGATTGCTACTTCTGGGAGAGCAGTAGAAGTTTGTGGTGATATTAATACTTTAGTTTTAGATAAAACAGGAACTATTACTTTAGGCAATCGCATGGCTGATGAATTTATTCCTGTGAATAATTACTCTGTTGAAGATGTAGCCAGAATTGCCAGAATCGCAAGTCTATTTGATGAAACACCGGAAGGTAGATCAATTGTGAAGTTAGCAGAAAAATATCAGGTAGTTATAGATGTTGATGTTGATCATGCTGAAGGTGTAGAATTTTCAGCTAAAACCCGTATGAGTGGGATTAATTTAGCTGATGGTAGTGAAATTAGAAAAGGTGCGGTAGATGCAATTAAAGGTTTTGTCCGTTCTCGTGGTACTCAAGCTCCTCCAGAATTAGATGCGGCTTATGAACAGGTTTCTTTATTGGGAGGTACACCTTTAGCTGTTTGTTTAAATGACCAAATTTATGGTGTGATTTATCTCAAAGATATTGTTAAACCTGGTCTTAAAGAAAGATTTGATCAACTGCGAAGAATGGGGGTGAAAACTATTATGCTCACTGGTGATAATCGCATTACAGCTAGTGTTATTGCTAGGGAAGCAGGAGTTGATGATTTTATTGCTGAAGCTACTCCAGAAGATAAAATTAGTGTCATTCGGGCTGAACAATCTCAAGGTAAATTAGTGGCAATGACGGGAGATGGGACTAATGATGCACCAGCTTTAGCTCAAGCAAATGTGGGTGTAGCTATGAATTCGGGAACACAAGCGGCAAAGGAAGCTGCTAATATGGTGGATTTAGATTCTGATCCTACCAAATTAATTGATTTGGTGACTATTGGTAAACAGTTACTAATTACTCGTGGGGCATTAACTACATTTTCTATTGCTAATGACATTGCTAAATATTTCGCTATCATTCCCACTATTTTTGGCGCAGCAGGGATTGGTGCTTTAAATATTATGGGCTTAAAAAGCGCTCAATCAGCAATAGTTTCGGCTCTAATTTATAACGCTTTAATTATTCCGGCACTGATTCCTGTAGCACTCAAGGGCGTAAAGTTTCTACCTCTCACAGCAGATCAATTATTAAAACGCAATATCTTTATTTATGGTGTTGGGGGTATTATTGCGCCCTTTATTGCCATTAAATTAATTGATGTCATTCTGCCTTTAAACTAGAGGAGGTTTGAAAAGTTATTAGTTATGTATCAAGAACTTTTAGATCCCCCTAAATCCCCCTTAAAAAGGGGGACTTTGATTCTAGTTCCCCCCTTAATAAGGGGGGTTAGGGGGGATCAACAAGTGCCTAACGACGAAAAGAAATATCCCAACATCAGAAATTATGCACAAACATCAACTCCCGATTTATTTATTTTTAGGAATATGCAGTAATTTAATTATTGCCCCAATGGTTTATGCGGCTACATCTGAACATTTTTCTCGTTCACAAGCTTGGGCTTTAGGACTATTAGGAGTAGGAATTTTAAGTCTGTCTATTTATTTGTTTTTTGTAATGTTTCAACCGGAGAAATTTTAATGAGTTTTACTAGAGATGCTAACCAGGCTATTCGTGCTACTTTAATCACTTGGATAATTTGCGGCTTAATTTATCCATTGATCATGATTATTGTTGGTCAAATTGTATTTCCTGATCAAGCTAATGGTAGTTTAATTACTAATAGCCAAAAACAAGTTATTGGTTCTGATTTAATTGGGCAACCTTTCACTTCTGAACGCTATTTTAATGGTCGTCCCAGTACCACTAATTACAGTACAGCAGATCCAAGGAAGGATGAAAGTGGAGTTTTAAAGACAGGTATATCTGGCGCTAGTAATTTAGCTCCCAGCAATATAGCATTAATAGAACGGATTAAGGGAAATGATGGTTTTCAGGGTTTACAGACGGCAGGTATAAAACCTACTGCTGATTTGGTTTATACTTCTGGTTCTAGTCTTGATCCTCATATTAGTTTAGCAGGTGCTAAGGCACAAATTGCTAGAGTGGCAAAAGCTAGGGGAGTTCAAGAACAAAAACTGGAAAGTTTAATTAATCAGAATATTGATGGGCGTTTTCTTGGTATTTTTGGAGAACCTGGAGTCAATGTTTTAAAGTTAAATTTAGCTGTGGATGCTTTAAAATCTGGAGGTTAAATCAGACAAATAATGAAATCCTTTTCTCAAGTCCTCTCCAAATGAGTCATAAGTTCCCTGGTAAGATGTAAAAATCTTGTACCCTGGCAATACTAAAGCAATACCTATTCTGCTGTGAATCTTACCTGGATATTTATAAGGTTGATCATCAGGAACATCACCACCAATACGCATAAGTATTCCTGGTAGCCATAAGTATAATCCAGGAATTAATAAGTCCATGCTGTAAGCAATTTCTCTCATCGCTTCGTTTTCACTAAGAGCATTATTGCCAGAAAAGCTCAACTTGGCGTTTGTGATGTTCAACATTACGTTTTTAATCTCCAATAGAGATTTTGGGCGTTGCTGAATTAGGGTATGAAATTGAAAAATCAATGATTTCAAACTCTTAGAGACTTCCAAGAAATAAATTATCCTAAGAAACGAACCACAGAGGCACAGAGTACACAGAGAGAGAATTTCTGCATCAGTTTTGGGACATTTTTTTATTTGGAAGTCTCTTACTCTCTACGACTGGAGCGCCTCTGCGTGTTCGCGCAGCGTGCCGTAGGCATAACAAAATCATACTCTTAATCAGCAACGCCAGATTTTGCTAGCAGTTTCAATCCCTAATAGAGATTATTGTAACAGGAATAGGAATCTCCACACACTACCTATAGCGGTTATTGTTCGGATGCAATCCAATTGAGGGTGGGGAAATCCCGCCCCTACTAAATACTGGATTGCGTATCTACGTTTTCGCTGTGGTGTAAGGTATTTCTCAATCCTTGGCTATTACCTGTAATGATATTAACTGGTGAGTGATGCAGTCAAGTCATAATTTTGACATAGATTGATGAGTTTTCCTTTAATGCGCGATCGCACATTCTCCGGTGAAACTACAATACAATCGGAGGAATATTGCATGATTTCCCGAATAAACCAGAATGTATTTGATACTTGTCTAATTACTCGCTTCACTTTTGATTTTTCTGGTATCCATTCAACTATTGAATCCTCTGGTTTAGTTTGATAGGCAAAAGCTAAGTTGTTTAGTAGGTGCATTTCTACATCTATTTGATCTAACTGCGATCGCCATTTACCAGCAATTTCCGTAATAGCTGCTTCGTTAATTCTATCTAAACGAAAACACCAGTTATGCTGTAGTGCTTCTATGTCATGGTTATCTAATGTTTCCTCACACCAGCAATCAAGATATAGACGTTTTTCATGGGGGGTAATCTTAGCATAGTGAACTGTATAATTTAATATTCTTTCTGTTGCATCTTGATAGGAAAGTTGAAACGGTTGTTGACGCAAAATATAGTGGTCAACTTGTAACCGCCAAGATGGAAGTGAATTGTTTAAAACCCCTTCAATTTCCTTTCGCATTGGTATGGACAATTCACTGCGTTCAAGTAACAAATTGGCGATAATCTGCCCTTGTTCCACTTGTCCAATGTCTGTTAATGCACCTATGCAACGGTATAATGCGCGGATACGTGATTCCTGCCAGTCATGATTTTTGCCAATGATTAATTCATGTTGAGCGATCGCTTTGATCAGTTTGGAGATATTGGGATCTTCTCCCCACATCATCCCGAATTCGAGAGCGATCGCTTCTAGTTCGGCTTTGTCCCGTTCTGATACCGACAGGGTAATAGACTGACCTTTTCTACTCATTTTGTACGGACACTTTTACACGAATATCTCTTGTCAACTTTTATTTTCGGTGTCATTATAGATTTTAACAACGAGTTACGGACACAATATGAGGTATTTAAAAAAGATATTAAAAAAGCTAGAGTCTAGCTCTAGCTTACAAGCCCTGATAGGGATTAATGAGTTATGTTAATGCCTTGATCACTTCTTTACTACAGTTTCAATCCCTTATAGGGATTAGGGTCTAGTCTCAAGGCTTCTTTAGTATATATCCTAAAAGTTTCATGGAACAATTTTTTTACCAGATTTTTACTCACTTCTTTACTACAGACAAATTTTTGCTGCTATATTAGAGGTAACCGAAACAAAGCTGTTTCAGTTTACCTATGTTGAGTGGTATCTCATAGGTTAGCACTGATATGGCTATTTCGGCGCAAACTTATTGAGGTAATTTTTTGTGAAAGATAATCTTCCAGATCGTATGCTTCAAGTTATGTCAGATTCTTGCTGGCATTCTACAGAAGAACTAGTCGAAAAAATTAGCCACCGATTTTCTGCAACTATGCACGTCCTCAAGAAAAGAGGTTATCAGTTTAATAAACGCCGTACTCAAGGTCAACAGCATGAGTATAGACTTGTAATTGAGTCAAAAGCGATAGCTTAAAAAGAATTTCTAACATATTGGGGGTAGTTTCTCCTACTCCCATTTCTTGAAAATAGTAGTTAGTAATGCAGAAATTTATTGAAGAAAATAACTCCTATAGCTGGACTAAAGCAAATGCAAAACAATACTCCCACAATTACAGAACTTCAAGAATTATCCTCACAAATTCCTGAGAAAATACCTTACTTAAAAATGTTAGTTTTATTTGGTTCTAGAGCAACTGGTAAAACTAAAGCTAATAGTGACTGGGATTTTGCAGTTTTATATGATGAAGAAAAACGTCAGAATTACATAGCAAATAATATTGCTGTTTTATTTGAACTGCCAATTGTGATTGGTGAAGTTTTACAAATTAATCCTGATATTATAGATATTGTAGAACTAAATAAATGTTCTTGGTTAATTAGTCATTTTGTAGCGCGTGATGGAATTATGTTATATGAAAAATTTACTGGACAATTTAATGATTTTTGCTTAAATTCCTTAAAAGCTGAATCAGAGTTAAAGAAATTTCGTAAAGAGCAACAACGAATTATTGAAATAGAGTTAAATAAGTGGGGAGCATGAATAATATAGATTCTGAAATAGTTTTATCAAGACTAAGGTTAATTACCAAATATTACAACACATTAGTAGAATTTAATTCTCTGAGTCTTGATGAATTTTTAGGTGATTTTCGTCAACAACTAATTGTAGAAAGACTATTGCAATTAATGACTCAAGCCGCAATAGACATCAATGATCATATATTGTCAAAACTCAAATCTGGAAAGTCTTACACTAATTTTGAGGCTTTTATTGAATTAGGTAAATATCAAATTCTTACTCCTGAACTAGCAAAACAAATTGCGCCATCATCAGGTTTAAGAAATCGTTTGGTTCATGAATATGATGATATAGATCCGAATCAGGTTTTCATGGCAATTAGTTTTGCATTACAGCAATATCCGCTTTATGTTAGACAAATCAACTCTTATTTAATTACATTGGAAGAAGAAAATGATTAAACGCGGTCGGCTTTTAAATCGTCCTCCTAAATCCTTAGAGGAAATTTATTTCAGTGAAATTCGCCCCCAACTTTATGAAAACCATGCACATCATCATCAATATGGTGTGAGAACAGGTACAACTCTTGCAGAACATTTAGACTCTGCGTGTCAGTTTATTTTGACAGTTAGCCGCATAGCAGAAGTAGCAGAAGATAAACGACCTTTATTATTAGCTGCAACTGCTGTTCATGACCTCAATAAATTAGATCCTCAAGAACGAAAGGTCAAAACCTTAGCTAGAGATAAAGACTTTTTAAAAGAACAACTTGAAAAAGCTTGTGTTCTTAGCTTTGTAGTCACAGATAATGACTTAGAATTAGTCAGAAAGTTGATTGAACGTCATTCAGGTCACAGCGTCAGTGATGGTGCTAGATTTTTACCAGAAGACCCAAATATTGAACGTTGGGCTGCAATGTTAGTTGCTGCTGATTTGTTTGATTTAGGTATTCCTGATGCACAACGATTTCGCAAAATAGAAACAGAATTAACAGTCGCTTTTGGCAGAAAATGTAATCTTTTTCGAGTGCGTTTATCAGAAGATAAAGGTTATATTACATCCTTGTTACTGGGTGCTTGTGAAGAAGTTTTACAAAAATATGGCTTTCATCCCATCGCCATTTTTCCAGATAGCGAACTTTTTGAAGGTGGAAATTTACCAAATGTAGATTTAACCAAAGAAATCGCTACTGTTTGGCAAAGTAAAATTGATCAAGTTTTTGGTAACAATATTGAAAAACTTGTCAGAGCCACTAAAGATGGTATCAAAGTTACTCATCAGGCTATTCAACAAAATGTTGATGAGGTTTTAGTCAATATTCAGGCTCTTTTAGAAAAGAAGAAAGCAGGTTATAAATCAGATAAAGTTGCTGAATCTGTAACTAAATGGGGTGAAGATGCTGGTGAGGAAGCACTAGAAAAAGCTGCTGAACTGGGATTATTGCCTGTAAGTAATGCAGAAGAATTTGCTATATCTGAAGGTTTGAAAGCAGCTTATCTGAGTTATCGAGAAGCAGGTTTAAATCCTAAAGAAGTTTGGGATAAAATCTCTCATCATGCTGGAATTTCTGAACATCAACGCCTTGCACTTGAACCATTTAATGGTCAGTATGGACGACCTTTATTTGCAGCAAAAGCCGCTATTAATGGCATTGAAGGTATTAACGAATCTCTCAAAGAGTCTTTTCAACTAAGAAATAACAGTACAGAAACTTCTGAAGAAATGGAAGTATCTGAAGAAATAATTTTAGCAGTTCACAGAATGGTAAATTTACCTTTTGCTAATCAGCTAATTGGAATTAATGAATTAGATGCTTATGTAGAAGCTAATCCTAGACAAAGATGTTCTTTAGGTGCTACATCCAGTGAAATAGATGAATTAATTTCCGCAAATATGCCTCCTGGCACAAAAGTACAGGCTTTTTCTAATCGTTTACCAGGTGGTATTAGTGCCGAACCAAAAAGACAAGCAGATTCTATTGCTGCGTTAGCTTATCAACTAATGACAGTAGGTGCTAATTTTCCTAAAGTTAGCAAACAAGAACCTCTTTATTTACATTTATCATTACCTAAAGGTTCTGCTCCTGAACTTTTAAGAATTTGGCGCGAACTGTTAAAACAACTGGCAGCAACAAATACTGAAGGGGGTACTGTTACTGTTGATCAATTACAACTTTATCGAGATCACAAACTTGAATTTAAAGCTAATAAGGTAGTTGGTGCAGCATTACCTAAACGACCGGATTTTATTCATACATCTGTGATTATTCCTTTAGTTTGGGGAGATGTTAATACTTCTTTAGCTTTACTCAAATCACTGAGATTAGGATTAGAAATATCTTTATCTTTAGATATTGGTTTTCCTTTTACTTTAAGCAGCAATATGGAGGTAGATTTATTTGATGATGTATATGGCAGAGTTGAAGGTATTCCTGCTGCACTGCAACCTTTACTAAGAAATGGACAATATGAACGTTTTAAGAATGAAAAGACTCAGGAAGATAGGAATACTCTCAGTGCAGAAGAAATTCTTGAAAGATTACGTTGTCTTGGAGAACTAGCAATATCTGTTGCCAGCATTCAGAAATCTGATGATTGTTTATATGATTTGGCTCGTACTTGTGATAGACCAATTGAACTTTATTTTGTTTTGTTACGTTGGATTTTACGAGAACAAGATGAACCAAATTTGAGCATTATTTGGAGTCGAATTTGTCAGCCTTTAAATACATTAATGGAGAGCCTTATGCCTAATGAAAATTCACTTTTGACTAAGTATTTAAAAGAAGCTGCTCAAATTGCAGCAGAAGCGAACCTCAAGGGAAGTTCTTTCAAACGTACTGCTCAAACAGAACCTTTCACAGCTTTTATTACTGCTGTAAAAAATCAAAAACCTCATTTAGATTTGGAGGTAATGTTTGCAGCTTTAACCGAGCAATATTACATACGATTAGACCGCATTAATCGTGAATATCATGTAGGAGTAAAAAAACTTGAACAAGTTAAGCATTATTACAATGTATTACGCAACCTATATGAGAAGGTTTACTCTGCACGTCCAGAAAAGTTGTTATCTGATCAAAAAACTTTAGAAGCTGCTTATTTATTCTTTCTTGAAGAAGCACGTAAACAGCTTAAAAATAAATCAGAAGATGATTCTGATGAAACAAATACAACTGTTTAATTAATCATTAACTAACTAGGAGTTTATCATGTCAATTCAAAAGCTTTCCCCTGTTCTCGCAACTACCTACGAAAATTTCCCCAAAGGTCGGTTTATTACTTTAATTGTTCTCAGAACAACTCACTCAGAAACTATTTTTCGCACAGAAGGTTCTGGTGAGTCAATGTGTAATGAATTTGTTCAAGCTGGTGTGAATAATGATAATATTATTCAACGGTTGGTGATGACTAAACGTAAACAAGTAGCACCAGAAAGACGTTATGGAAGAGAACATTTAAGAGCGCACGAACTTTTATACACTAACGTCAAAGATGGCTCTATTTGCTCTTTAAATACTAATGCACCTTGTGAAATGTGTGTAGATTGTTTCCTTTATGGTTTTGCTGCTGGTGGAGGTGGCGCACAAAAAAGCCGTATTTGGACTGAAGATGCTTTTAGTATATTATCCGCTACTGATGTGGTAGGCGATCGCACTATTAACGCCATCTACGAAAACGGCACAATGCGAGATGAAAAAGGTAATCCTTCCACCGCTTTAAATACCAGCGAATACATCAAACCAGGAGTTCATTTTTTAGATGTTGTCACACTCAAAGATGTAACTGCTGATGAACTGCGCTACATTATCGGAAATATTCTTTTTACCAGTCGTTATGGTGCTGTTTCCAGTCGTGTAGGAAGAATGGAAAATCAAATATTAGGTATTTTTGGCAGTATTACCGAATTACCTAGCTCCTTGGAACTTGTACAAGCTACCTATGATGTTTTAGGAGAACCTTTAGAACACCCTTTAAATATTAATAGAGTCATCACAGCAACCAAGCAAGTAATTACAAATTGGCAAGACAGAAGAGGGGTTTCTGTGCAACTATCTGATGAAGAATTAGCAACTTTAATTACTGATGTAGAAACCCACTGGTCAGAAGCAGGACGTGATACTTTTCTCAAACGTTTAAGTCAATCCTATGAACCTTTCCGTCAAGTTGCACCTGAAAAAAACAAAGGTAAAGGTAAAGGTAAAAACAAAAATACTCAAGTTGAAGTAGAGAACTAAATTATGTCAACAATTCCTTTTTCACAGGCAAAACTTATTGAATTAAACTGTCTTGAACCAGTCTTTTTTGCCTCTAGGGAGTTGTCTGATACCTATTACACTGAGGGGTTACTTGGGAATTATGCTTTAACCTATGCTTTAGGTTGGGTAAATTCCCCCTATCGTCTCCAAGGTCAGGCTACAGGACGACCAACCTACAAAGAAGATTTTCAAGCAATAGCTCAATCCTGCTACATTTTACCAGCTTCACCAATAGGCAGAGTTACATTTAGATTTGAAAGATTTAACGCTCTTTCTGATGCTTATTGGTACACCATGACTAATAATCGTGTAGCAACTGCCAGAGAAGATTTACCATTACAACGTCAAGGTACAAAACCTAGTTCATTTAGAGCAAGTAATTTTCCTCAAACTGGAAGATTACGCATGATTGAAAGGGGTAATAAATTCCAAACATTAGTATTTGGAAATCAACAATTACCAGATTATATTCGTGTGGGAAAATTCGCTAGTAAAGTTAAAGTGAATGTCTTAAAAGAGTTTCCTATAACTTTACTCCCAGAAGGCGAATATAAAAGTCAATTTTATCTAAATGTTGCTGATTTACCAAGACAAATAGAAGTATTTGCTTTTGATTTAATCTCTATACCTCCTGCACCGATATTAAAAAATCTTCATTTTCGAGGTGCAGCTTGGCAAATTGGCGAAATGATTGTACCCGCAGGTTTACATTATTGTGGTAGAGAAAACAGAAATGAGTAATCAAAAATTAGTTATCAGGTTAGAAAATCGGAGTATTTCAGCTTGTGCATCTCCAGATGAATTATCTTTCATGGGTGGTAAACCACTACAACATCAAATTGATGTATTTGAAAAATCAAAAGATGCCGATATTATTCTTAATTTAGCACCAACTGGAACGGGAAAAACTAAAGCCGGATTAACAGTTTTATTACATCAACCTACAAAAAGTGCTGTTTATATCGCTCCCACTAATGCTTTAATTGAACAACAAACAGAAGCAGCACAAAAATTTGTTAAAGATGCCAATTTACCTCATGTAGTTAAATCAGCTTCAGCTAAAGATATTAAAAGTTGGCCTAGTGATAAAGTTGGCAATCGTCCAGGAGAAAAACTATATAATGTTTTGCGAAATCCGGCAACTGTTTTTAGTGATGTTGGTGCTAATACACCAATTCTGCTAGTAACTAACCCTGATATTTTTTACTATGCAACTTTCTTTGCATACAACAGGTTAGATAAAGGTAATATTGCTAGTGGTTTCTACACTAAATTCTCTACAGTCATCTTTGATGAATTTCATCTTTATGATGCTAAACAGCTAGTAGGGATGTTATTTTATCTTGCTTATTCTCACGTTTTTAAATTTTTCCAGCATGGACGCAAAGTAGTATTATTGACAGCAACACCTGAACCAGCTTGTGAATTAGCATTAGAAAATTTAAAACAAGCTGGTGTGAGGATAGCTAGAATTGATGGAGAAGTAAATAATAATAATCTTGTACCATCACAAACAACAGTTAACTTAGAATTACGACCTAAACCCGATAAAAATGAAAAGTGGATAGCAGAATTAGCAGCAGAAGTTATTCAACGTTTTCAAGAAAACCCCCATGAAAATGGTGCTGTAATTCTTGACTCACTTGATAATATTAATCGTCTCTCAGATTTACTCCAAAATCAAGGATTTGGTGATTATGTAGGACGCATTACTGGGCCTGCACCGAAAAAAGATAGACATAGGGCTATGCAATGTCAAATCATTTTAGCCACTAGCACAGTAGATGTAGGATTTAACTTTGAAAGAACTCCTGAACCAACAAGACAAAATTTAGATTGGTTGATTTTTTCTGCACGCGATCGCTCGGCATTTTGGCAGAGAATAGGTAGAGTGGGGCGTGTTTTAGGTAAATCTGAAACTAATATTGATTCAGACGCTATTGCTTATTTACCTGCTGATGCTTGGGAACAAGATATAACTTCTCTTGATACTGCTGGTGGACGTGCAGCACTAAAAGAGATGCTTGATAATCTTACCTGTTTAGATAAACCTTTTTTAGCTGCTTATTGGCGTTCAGAAGCATTTTTAGAAATTGCCCGTCCCTTGTTAGAACTAGAAGAACTGCTAGAAAATTTAACAGGTGCTGAATTAATTTCTCAACTTTTTGAAACTTTAAGATCAGTTTTAGGTGGAAATAGAACTTGGAAAGATTATCGTTACAGAATGAACGTTTTACGAGGTGCTGAAAATATTGCTAAAAAACCTCTCAAAGAACTTAAAAAAGATTGGAAATATATCAAAGGTGGTCAGGCTTTTGTAAAAAGATTTATCAAAGTAACATCTCCTGAAGAGTGGGATGATTTAGAAGCCGGACGGACAACAATAGAAGAATATGAAAAATTATTTAAAGAAGATGAAGAGGTTTTGGAGAACTTAAAAGAATTTGCGGAAATATTCAGTACCAGCTATGCGCCTTTATTTAGTTTTCGTTCTAGTTTATTTGAAAGTTTACCCATTCGTGACCCTCACGGATTTCTCTTAGATGAATCTGAAGAAACACGTTTAGATCCTTTTCATCTACTCCGATATTACGAATTTATCCAAAATGGTGATTATATTGAATTAACTCACCGCGCCAATGAAACTTATCAATTGAATTTTAGACTACGATATTATGATAGTCGCCAACAATTTGTAAATACTGAACTAAACAAACTCACAGCTTTCAAAAATTGTCAAATTATTCGCGGTGCTGGAGGTGCAATTCGTCCAACACCCTTAATACAAGCATTAAATAAATACCTTTTACCAGGAGTAATTATTTGCCCTATCACAAATGCTGCTGCTATTTTTCAATTAAATAGACAAGGAATTACTTCTTATCCTATAACTATTGTTTGTAATGATGTTGGGAAAGAATATAGATTCTTTGCAGGTTTATCAGGTATCTTAACAATGGCTATGAAATTTAAACAACTACGGCTTCCAGATGATGAAGTTTTTATTGCTTAATCTACATTATTTTTTAATACATTATGCCCCATAGTCTCATCCTCAACATCATCCCCCAATCTCCAATTTACCCCAATTTCCTCACAGGTAGACATTACCACGCCTTATTTCTTAACCTAGTGAGTTCTGTTGATAGAAAATTAGGAGACTACTTACACGAATCAAACGCCGATAAAGCCTTTACGCTCTCACCATTGCAGATACAAAACAAACATAAAACCCAATCTTATAGTTTGCAATATGCCCATCAAAATCCTATTCCTGCTGGTACTTCTTGTTGGTGGCGTATTTCTCTATTAAATGACAATTTATTTAATCAGCTTACACCTTTATGGTTAAATATAAACCCTAAACAACCTTGGCATTTAGGTTCAGCTAACCTATATATTACTAGCATTCAGGGTACACCCCAATCTAATCAACCTTGGGCAAATGCTTGTAGTTATTCCCAACTTTATCAACAAGCAAGCGAAACAGAACGCAATCTTAATTTCATTTTTTCTACACCTGTAGCTTTTCGTCAAGGTGCATTTGATAATGTTTTACCAACAAGGGAATCTGTATTCAATAGTCTACTAAATCGGTGGCATAAATATAGCGATATTGAATTAACTAATATTTCTTTTGAATCAATTTATGCTAGTGCTTTTAATATCAATACTGAAGTTATTAGCAACTATGACAATAAATTTATTGGTTGTTTAGGTGAAATCAGTTATCGCATTCTTGGCAATGCAGAAACAACGACAATTAAACAAATTAACGCATTAGCTGACTTTGCTTTATATGCTGGTATTGGCAGAAAAACAACAATGGGAATGGGAATGGTGAGGAGAAGGTGACAGGTGACAGGGAACAGGTGACAGGGAAGAGGAAAGAAGGTAAGAGGGAGAGTTAATAGGTTAGAGGCAAAAGTAAATAAGGGAAGAGGAGTTAGTTATGAAGATTGAATCACATCGAGATTTAATTGTGTGGCAAAAATCAATGAATATGGTAGTGAATATCTATAGCAATCCTAAATGAAATGTGTTCGCGAAGCGTGCCGTAGGTATCACATCTCTTATTTTCCTACCTCTGTGTCCTCTGTGCCTCTGTGGTTCGTTAAAAAAACTAGTTCATAACTCAAATAGGAGTCCTATATCAATTAGCATCTGCATTTCCAAATACAGAAATTTATCGTCTTACTTCACAAATTACTCGTGCTGCTGCATCTGTTCCAGCCAATATTGCCGAAGGTCATGCACGAGGAACAACTAAAAACGATTTTGCACATTTTTTATCTATAGCTAAGGGTTCATTAATGGAAACAGAAACTTTTTTAATGCTTGCTGTTAGATTAAATTATCTAACTTCAGAACAAGCAAATCCCACATTATCGCTGATTATAGAAATTAGTAAAATGCTCACTTCTCTTCGTTCTAAAATCTTAAATACACCATAACTAACTTTCTTCCCACTATCAACTTTTATCACTTTTAATTAATTATGTTTCAAAACGAAATGACTAACTCTCTTCCTACTTTCACCTGTAACCTGTCACCTGTCACCTCTGATGATGATTACGTTAATATCGCTTCTTTAAATCAATATTCCTATTGTCCTCACCGTTGTTGGTTGATTCATTGTGCAGGGGAATTTATTGATAATCAATACACAATTGAAGGTACAAGTTTACATGAACGAGTTCACACAGTTGGAGAACAAAATCGTGAGGAAACTTGGCAGATACGCGCCATTTATTTGAAATCAGAGCAATATAAACTTATCGGTAAATCTGATTTAATTGAGTTTGAAAATGGCGGATTTTACCCTATTGAATACAAAAGAGGACGCAGGGGAGAATGGGATAATGATGAATTGCAAGTTTGCGCTCAAGCTTTGTGTTTGGAGGAAATGACAGGAAAAAATATCAATACTGGCTATATCTATTATGCTCAAACTCATCAACGGAAATTAGTAGAAATTACCCCAGAATTACGAAGTAGTACGATCGCTACTATTGAAGCTATCCAAACCTTACTGTTTACAGGTACTATGCCAAAAGCTGTAAAAACAAAACGCTGTGATGGTTGTAGTCTTTATTCTCGATGTTTGCCCCAAGTTGCTGATAAAGTTGGGCGTTATCAAGAAGCAAATTAACCCAGATCCCCGACTTCTGAGATCAATTCATAATTTATGTAGAAAATAAAAAAGAAGTCGGGGATCTTATTTAGTCACCTATTATCTATTTTGAGGATTTAATTATGGGTACTCTTTACATCGTACAAGATGATGCTTTTATTGGTAAGGTTGATGAACGGATTAATGTGAAATATGAAAAGAAAATTCTTCAAGATGTTCCGTTTATTCATCTTGAGGGTGTAGTTGTTTTAGGACGAGCAACTATTTCACCGGCTGTTGTAGATGAATTGATGCAGCGTCATATTCCTCTATCTTTTATCAATAAAATTGGTCATTATTTGGGACGGTTAGAACCAGAAATGACTGGTAATATTTTCATTCGCAAGGCACAATGGCAAGCAGCAGGAGAAACCCCCCAATCTATTCATCTGGTGCAAGGGTTTGTTAGGGGAAAATTAAAGAATTATCGTCAAACTTTGATGCGTTATCAGCGTGAATTTAATGATATTGATCTATCTAAAAGTATTCCTCGCATTGAACAGGTAATTGCTGCAATTAATTCAACTGAAAGTATCAATTCCTTGCGTGGTTTAGAAGGTTCTGGTAGTGCTGCTTATTTTGGTTGTTTTGATAGTCTGATTCGTAATTCTCAATTTTCTTTTACTAAGCGTGTCCGTCGTCCACCTACAGATCCAGTAAATTCATTGTTAAGTTTTGGTTATTCTTTATTGCGTCATGATCTGCAAAGTGCTGTGAATATTGTCGGTTTTGATCCATATTTAGGATACCTACATTTCGATCGCTATAATCGTCCTTCTTTAGCTTTAGATTTAATGGAAGAGTTTCGCCCTTTAGTGGTAGATGCGGTAGTTTTATCTATTTTGAATAAGCAATTATTAACTCCAGCAGATTTTGTAACTGAACCGTTAAGTGGTGCTGTTTCTCTGACTCCAGAAGGACGTAAAACTTTTTTAACTTTGTACGAAAAGAAAAAAATATCGGAGTTTAAACATCCAGTAATGGGGCGTAAATGTAGTTATCGAGAGGCTTTTGAATTGCAAGCGAGATTACTGGCTAAGTATTTAATGGGAACAATTGATAAATATCCCCCTTTGGTCTTGAAATAAAATTTATTTAGATAGAATTTATGAATGTTGTTGTTTCTTACGATATTTCTGAGGATAAACGCCGGACTAAAATCCATAGTATCCTCAAATCCTATGGACAATGGGTGCAGTATAGTATTTTTGAATGTGAGTTAACTGATACTCAATATGCTAAATTGCGATCGCGTCTCAATAAACTCATAAAACCTGAAACCGACAGCATTCGCTTTTACTTTCTTTGTGCTTGCTGTTTTGGTAAAATAGAAAGAATCGGTGGTGAACAGCCCCGTGATCAGACGATTTTCTTCGCTTAATGCGCGGGGGGGTGGGTGTAAAAAATTCAATTTCTCAAAAAATGCCTGAAATCATGTCTACACAAGCTTTTCATGCAGTTCATGGAGTTCACCCATCCGCGCACCTTGCACAGCAGGAGTTTCAGCTATTTTACTCCTTGACACTTTTCTTGAAATGGATTATCATAAAAGCATCCGCGCAACTGAACCTTGAAAACCACATATATATAGGCTTTCAGCACCCCGCGATTGCAATTTCACTTACTCCCTATTAGGGATTGAAACTATTAAATATTGTGAAATTTGATGTCAAAAAACTTATTGCAATTTCACTTACTCCCTATTAGGGATTGAAACCATTGCAATCCGTCCACGCTATGTGGCAAGCTTAAGAAAAATTGCAATTTCACTTACTCCCTATTAGGGATTGAAACCACTGTTAGGGATAGGTGTAGAGGTTACAGTTTTAGATTGCAATTTCACTTACTCCCTATTAGGGATTGAAACGTCAATCCGATGGTTATACGATCAGACTAATCCAAGATTGCAATTTCACTTACTCCCTATTAGGGATTGAAACCAGTTCCTGTGCCTTTGGTGAGGTTGGAGGGGACTTATTGCAATTTCACTTACTCCCTATTAGGGATTGAAACAGCAAATAGTAATTGTGGTGTTCCAAAGCGTGGATTATTGCAATTTCACTTACTCCCTATTAGGGATTGAAACAGTTTCCGAAACTTGTCAGCCCATTCGGACACCTTCAAATTGCAATTTCACTTACTCCCTATTAGGGATTGAAACTACCTCTAGGTTGTGATTGCATCTACAATCTTGAATTGCAATTTCACTTACTCCCTATTAGGGATTGAAACCTTGAGCGATCGCCCTGGACAGAGTAGAGGTGTATCCTGATTGCAATTTCACTTACTCCCTATTAGGGATTGAAACTCTATTCGATGCCAAATTTGTAATCAATTTAAAGAATTGCAATTTCACTTACTCCCTATTAGGGATTGAAACCCACAAATTGCCACACCGCCAAGGGTGTGATTAGATTGCAATTTCACTTACTCCCTATTAGGGATTGAAACATATTTTTATGGCATACTCCAAATATATCCCCTAATTGCAATTTCACTTACTCCCTATTAGGGATTGAAACTCATTGCTTATCTTCTCCGTCTGACTTTCAAATGATTGCAATTTCACTTACTCCCTATTAGGGATTGAAACAGCCCATAAAGCTACTCTTGTGACTTTATTTATAATGTGAGATTGCAATTTCACTTACTCCCTATTAGGGATTGAAACAGGATTTAACAACCCTGCTATTTGTGCGGGTATAGGAATTGATTGCAATTTCACTTACTCCCTATTAGGGATTGAAACCGCCAACAAGGAATTATTGAGGGTTCGATAATTGCATTGCAATTTCACTTAGGAATGTGAATTAAATAAGGTGCAAAAGTAGGGTGTGTTAGCGACAGCGTAACGCACCATTCCAGGTTACATCAGAATTGCAGGTTATTAAATTTGCGTTCCTAACTAATTTTTTCCGGATAGAGATGGAATATTCAGCACTTATATTTTAGGGGGTTTTACTTTTTATCAGTGATGTAAGTGCAGTGACAATTATAAATTTTACACTTGCCATTTATCAATTGTTGAGTTGGATTAAGAAATTAGCCTTGAAAATAGGCTTTATTGTGGCAAATATATCTACGATTACCATTTAAAGGTATTCAAATTTAAGCTGGGCTAAATGCAATGATTGATACCCCTAATAAACAAAGGTAGAAATAATCAGGGTTATTAAATCATTATTTGCAAGTAAATGCTATGACTCAGATTACAAGATCACTAATATTTTCTGGCGATTTGGCACTAAAATAGCCAGTATTTAGGGTATTCTAAGGGAAATAGTTAGATTTAACAATTTTCCAAGCAGTTTCTGAGTAATCTCTTGGCAGTATTAGCTATAAATCATGACTATCTTTAATTATGCAGGTAAATTATCTAGCATTAGTAAACCTGGGCAAATCGGACAATAATCAGCGGTAAAATAGGGTAAAAATTTGTAGTTTTGTCAGTCAGGTGTTTGATAATTTTAATAACAGTTCAGGAGTCATAATACTTGGTAATTCGGGAATATAGAGGAGAAATATTTGATAAAAATAATCTCAGACAACTCTAAAATCCGTTATTATTTTGACTGAATCTGAATGCTCACAAATTTAATAAAGGTATTGCATTTTTTTGAATCAGCAATATCTAAAAACTTTATTTCTATATCCGGCAAAATTCAGCAAGAATTTAGTAGTGCTACAACCGAACAGAAGTAACAGCTTTTTATTGAATTTAAGATAATACCCTAATTCCAGTTAATTTATCAAGCTTAATTATGGAAAATATATCACAACTAGGGTCACAAGTTAGACATAAAACAGCTTACCCAGATATCCTCGTTATTTCCCGAATATTTCGCCCAGATGAGGCTGTAATTGGTGAATATGTCTATAATCGCTGTTTACAAGATCCAGATCGGGTAATTGTTTTAGCTGGTAGTTGTGCTGGAGATAAGAAATTTGATAAATCCCAACAATTTCCTGTTTATCGTTGGTTTAATTTTCCGGCTTGCTGTGATCACTGGCTAGGAAATATAATCCAATCTGGTTTTAATATTATTGCTGCTTTTTTATTAGCTATTAAATTATATTTTCGCTATCATTACCGCTACATTGAATGGTGTCACGGCTATGATTTTCCGGCATTGTTGTTACTCAGTTATATTTTACCAATTCGCTTTTTTATCTATTTACATGGTAATGATTTACTAAGTGTAACTAGTAATCCGTTATGGAGATGGCTATTAAAATTAACTCTCAATCGTGCTGATGGAATTGTTTGTAATAGTTCTTATATTCGCAATTTTTTAAGAAATACTTTTCGGCTAGATACACCCACTCATGTGATAAATCCGGTAGTGAGGTCAGAAAGATTTGGCAATCCCACTAGTTTGAGTCATATTGATGATTTACGTAATCGTATCCGGCAGATTTATAATATTCCTGAAACAGCGATAGTTATTCTTTCTGTGGGTAATTTAGTTAAATATAAAAACTTTAACCGGGTAATAGATAATATTCCCGTATTGCTAAATTTTGGTGTGGATGTTCATTGCATTATTTGCGGTGAAGGATCTTGTGAAATCCAGCTAAAATCTCAAGCGGAAAGGTTACGAATTGATCAACGGGTACATTTTGCAGGGTATGTGCCAGAAAGGGATTTAGCCGGTTATTATGCAGCTTGTGATATTTTCGCCATGTTAAATTCAGATAATTATGAAGATCAAACCATAGATAATTTTGGTATGGTTTATTTAGAAGCTGGTTATTTTGGCAAACCTGTAATTGCTTCTCGTTTAGGTAGTGTTTTAGATGCAGTTCATCATGAAGAAAATGGCCTGTTAGTAAATCCCGATTCTGGTTATGAGGTTTTGCAAACTTTTAATCGGTTATGTCAAGATTCACAGCTTCGGGAAAAACTTGGCCGTCAAGGTAGGGAATTAGCGAAACGGAAGACCTATCATCGCTGGTTATATAGTCCTGAATCTTGTTCTTCTTGTTTGTTAAATTAACCACGACCAAGGATGGTGACTATCCAGTAGAAGCTATTATTGAAATGGCGTTCACGTAGTGTCTCTGAAAGAGAATCGCTAGTTTCCTGGATACCGAAGCATTAGGTTTCGCAGACTGCAAACCAGGACGAGGACAATAGCAAACAACAAATATATATTAGTATTATTGAAAACTAATATATGGTCACTAAAATCATATACAAATTTGCAACTATTTTAACTGTTGTCATGGAGAATAAAATCATTGTTCCATAAATTGGCTCAGTTTGATAATATTGCAATCGGAATCTTGAATAAAAATTGCAGACTCTGTATAATCTGCCTTTTTTTGTTTTGTTAAAATCAGTAAATTGACTTAAAACCGATAGATTGCAGTTAAAGATAATTGTAGGTTGGGTAGAACAAAGTGAAACCCAACATTTCTAAGATTTTGTTGGGTTTTGTTTATTAACCCAAATTACACATATATACGCGAAAATGAGCAAGTTTTGACGATAGATGCAGAATAAATACCCGGGCTAAATCTTGTGGTGCGGGCATCCTGCACGATGGAATTATACAAACTTATTCCATAAGCTGTTACGCAGCTAAATCTGATATTTCGTAGCCTAGAGTCCTTGCCGTAAGGCTTTCGGGCAAAAAAGTAAATGCGTAACAGCTTACTAAAAAATTTTGTCAACTATCTTAAGACAGATTGCTATCTCTTACTAATTGTGGAAAAATGAAACCGTATTGTCCGATCTAAAGAATCTGGAAATGCAGCCTCTATCTCATAAAAACTCATAACAACTCATAACAACATGAATGGCATTTTGGGTTTTGTCACGTTAGTATTTATTAATTACATCTTCAGTGCCACAGTGTTTTTTTTGATACCATATATTGATTATGCAAATATTATCGGTGTTTTGTCTTTAATATATTATTCGCTGACTATTATTCCTACTATAATAAAAACACTTTTTCCGAATTTTTATAAGCAACAATATATTTGGAAAAGCTTGATGAAAAACCGACGTTACACAGGTGTTACTGCTTTTTGTTTTGCTTGGAATCACGCTGCATTATTGATTTGGCAAAAATCTTTAAATTTCCTAGATTTCAATACTTGCCTCCAATACTTTCAAGGCTTATCATCAATTATCATTTTCACTATTTTAGCCATAACATCTAATGACGAAAGTGTTAGAAAACTTAAAAAAAATTTAACCTATCTATGTTTGTTTATACTTCCCTGGCATATTTTAGATAAAATGTTCGGACGCTGGAGTTATCTCACTCCCTTTGCGGTTATTTTATCTATTAGTTTATCTTTGCTTTTTGTGACTAGACAAATAATCGAAATCAAGGAACAGTAACTAGTAGTTTGTCAAGATAAAAATGATGGACTGTAGTGTGAGCGTCTCGCTCACGCGGGCAAGATGCCCGCACTACCAAAAACCCGTTAAAATAAATTTGACAGACTACTAGTTACATCCCTTTTCTTGACACCTTATTCATCTTCAATTAATTTTACGGTTCTTCCGTACCTGTTATGCCAAATATGAGTTTATTTACCCCACAACCCATATAAATAAAGGATTTTATTGTTTTTGATACCAAATTTGTCAAAATAACCAATAAATTAATGTAAAATCCTTATATAACAAGGATCTTGGGATTTAAAAAAAATAATTTAGCATAACAAGTACCGAAGAGCCAATTTTACTCAGGTACTTAATAACCAAAACAAAACCCCCTCTAAAATAATAGAAGGGGCATTGTTGTTAAATAATAAACCTGGCATCGAGCTATTTTCACGTGGGGCTACCCCCAAACTATCGTCGCCGCAGCAGCGTTTCACCTCTGAGTTCGGGAAGGGATCAGTGTGGTTCCACCGCGCCATAGACACCAGGAAAGCCTTGCGGAAGTCAAAAGTCAAAAGTCAAAAGTCAAAAATTAAGTTTTGAGGTCTGAGTTTTAACTTGACAAAACCCTGAAGACTGCATTTGAGAAAGAGAAATCACAATAACAAATTGAATAGAGGTCAAGCCCTCGGTCTATTAGTACCCCTCAGCTTCATACATTA
>NZ_LJOU01000095.1:0-22139 GCF_001672085.1 Anabaena sp. AL93
GAGATTTATAATTAGTTAATTTATGAGATAGCGTTGTGCTGTGATCGTCCTCCAAAGTCGAGGGACTATCTACTAAATCCCTAATATGAAACTGTTACTCTGAAATCTCCTCCCCTAAAATAGTCATCTCAATTCTCACGTCTTGCCTCTTACCTCTAGCCTGTTACCTGTAGCATATTGCCTTTTGCCTCTTGCCTCTTGCCTCTTGCCTCTTGCCTCTTGCCTTTTGCCTTTTGCCTCTTGCCTCTTGCCTCTTGCCTCTTACCTCAAATTTGATTATTTTTTCGGTGTTGCTGCTGTTTTAGCGGCTAAATCGGTTATTTCTTCGGGAGTTAGTGGCATTAAAGCTTCTAGGGCAAAAGTTGTTGTTAGTTTACCGATACCAATTTGCACGGGGTTATCTTTATCCTCTGACATTTCTGGTGTAGATAATCTAGAGTCATAGTTTTTAACTAACAATAAAGGCTGTAATCGCTCAATGTTTCGTATGATTGATTGAGTTTGTTCAAAATCCCCTTCCATGTCCACAGTGATAATACTGTGTTTGAGTTTATTGTTAACTTCTACCCCAAAACTGCCATCTTCTACGAGAACAGGTTTTTCAGAGGTCGGGACAAATCTTTTTAGTTTGGCTCTAATGGCATTACCAAAAGCTTTACTATTACTGGAATCTATTAACCGACTGGTATCTAATAATAGAGTATCCAAACTTTTTTCATCTGCAAATAAAGCTAGAATTTGTTGTTGTTGTTGTTTGGCTTCGACTAAATCGGCTTCTATTTTACCAATTTGTTGAGCTTGGGTTTTCTTTTGATTAACTTCTGTTTGTAGTTGATCTTGTTTGGTTTGCAGTTGTTGATAGGTATCCCAAACGGGAAGGGCAATGTTAAATAGCATATAACCTGCACCAGCTACACCTAAGAAGCCGACTAAACCACCAATAATAGTTGGTGTTAAGGTGACACCAAAAACAACAGGACCAGAATTTTGAATCTCTGTACCTTGATTGGGGAAATTTAAATCATCACTGAATGTCATTGGGCAATGACTCCTACTTTTTTGATATTACGAAGTCTATCTACTAGTCCGACTGTACCTTTTTTCTCTAATTCTTGAATTAAATCAGATGCTGGCACATTACTTAAACCTGTTTTAATAGTGTATTTAACTACTTGAATGGGTTTAATTTTTAGATCAGATTTATCAGTTTTTGGGGGAAGAAATCCTGTTATGGCTGGTGCATCTATTAATTCTGCTGTGATGATTCTGGTTTCTTCTTTATTGAAAAATTTAGATTGTCCTATACTTAGGGCAAAATCGTTAACTAAGGGATAGGAAATGGCAAAACCAGAAATTTCTAAGAATCCAGCGGTGTTGGTGTTGTTGGGGGTGGTAGCAGCTACGGCATCTTTACCAGGGAGAGGGGGGGCAATTTGCTTAATGGTTTCGATTTGCACTTTGTTAGGAATGCGATCGCGCAAATCCTGTAACATTGCTGACCAAGGACGTATTTGATCAAACACTGTTACTAAGGCTTTATTTTGGGTACGAATGCCGGCTGATTCTGCTTTAATTTTGCTAATGTTGGCTATTTTACTATCTAAGCTCTTACCTTCCTCCTCTAACTTGGCGATTTCTTGGGTGACTTCAGCGGTTTTCCCTTCCAGGATGGATAAACCAATAAATATTAAAGCTGGGAATACTAAACCTACTCCCACTCCTATATAAACTGGGATTAAATTCCCTAGTTGAATAGGTGACTTCTCAACTTTCGTTGCTATTTGCTTTTGATATTCTGGGCGATCTTTAAGAAAGTTAATATCTAAACTGTACATTTTATTACACCCCTCGCATTCCTAAACCCAGGATAATACCCAACCCAGGACGTTTAATTAAAGGATATTTTTCAGCATCTACCTCCAAGGACAAAGAAGTAATTGGATCTATTTGGGTAGTTGGTAAACTCAATCTTTGAGTAAAAAACTCGTCAATTTGTGGTAATCCTCCCCCAGGACCTGCTAAAAGAATCTGTGCGACTTCTAGATTTTCACTTTGATTAAGGTAAAAATCAATGGAACGGCGCAGTTCATCGGCTAATTCTCCCAAAATTCTCAACATAGAAGCCATTCCAGGATTACTACCTGTTACCCCAGTATTGACTGAATCTGCTGAGGTTGTGGGAATAGTCATGCTCTCTAATATATCCATATCCCGTGATGTGGGTAGGTTCACGGCTCTTGACAGTGCTGCTTGTAGTTGATAAGTTCCTATTGGCACTGTTCGAGAAAATTGTGGCACACCATTGATAATGATGGCAATTTCTGTACTGTCAAATTCAATATCAACTAATACGGCTGCTTCTTCTGGACCAAATAGCCGCAGTTGATCACGGATGGTGCGAATGAGGGCAAAGCTGTTAATTTCTAAGATATCAACGGTTAATCCTGCCTGTTCAAAGGTATTCAAATAGGTTTGAGTGACATTTTTACGAGTCGCCACTAATAATACTTGTACTTTCTCGATGCCGTCTTCGTCTATAAAGTACCCAAGTTTTTGATAATCAACATCAGCTTCTTGGCGGTCATAGGGCAAATATAAGCAGGCTTCATGGTTAAGTACCATTTCTCGCAATTCTTGGTCATCTAATTCCGAGGGGACGGGAATTAAGCGAACGATCGCATCTCTTCCTGGAATACAAGTAGCCACCCGTGTAGCTTTGATTTTGCTTTGGGCGATCGCTTGCTGAATAATTTCGGACATTCCCGGAGAATCAGTAATTTGACCATCAGTAAATATACCCTCTGGCACTGGTACGGTTGTCAAAGATTCAATTTTTAAGTTTTGGCGTTGTTTGCGTAGTTGGACTACGTTCACCCGTTCCGGCGCTAGTTCAATCCCAATACCTCTATTGGATTTACCAAAGAAACTAGTAAAGGCTTTAACCACTGTTTTACCCGTTAGATTACTAAAGAAAAATAAGAAGTTAGGAGTCAGGAGTCAGGAGTCACGAGGAAGAAGGAAGAAAATTACCAATTACCCATTACCCATTACCCATTACTACAATTGATATATCCTATAAGCTCCACAATTCTCTATCCTCTTTTTACCCAGATTAATTCTAAAAATACTACCACCTACTACGATGATTCGATTGCAAAAATTTAAACAACTGTTTTGTTTAGCATTACTAGGCTTATTTACTAGCTGGATTGTTAGTTGTAGCACAAGCAATGTTAATAATAATCCCAAACCTGCGGCTGCTGGGGTTGCCACCATTGAGTTTTGGACAATGCAACTCCAACCGCAATTTACCGACTATTTCCAAGGTCTGATTAAGACATTTGAATCACAAAACCCAAGTATCAAAGTTAAATGGGTAGACATACCTTGGTCAGCGATGGAGAACAAGATTCTAACAGCAGTCTCAGCAAAAACGCCACCAGATGTTGTTAACCTTAATCCTGACTTTGCTTCCCAATTAGCAGGTAAAAATGCTTGGTTAGATTTAGATGCTAAAGTTCCTAGTCAAGTCCGTTCTACCTATTTACCAAATATCTGGCAAGCAAGTAGCCTCAATGGTAAGAGTTTTGGGATTCCTTGGTATCTCACCACGCGACTAACTATTTATAACACCGATTTGTTAAAACAAGGGGGTATGACAAAACCTCCTGCCACTTATGCAGAATTAGGGCAAGCAGCACAACAAATTAAGGATAAAACTGGTAAGTATGCAATATTCGCTACTTTTGTCCCCCAGGACTCTGGTGAGGTGCTGGAATCTTTGGTACAAATGGGTGTCACCCTTGTTAATGCTGAAGGTAAAGCCGGTTTTAATACCCCGCAAGGAAAAGCTGCTTTTCAATATTGGGTAGATTTGTATAAAAAAGGTTTGTTGCCCAAGGAGTCTTTAACTCAAGGACATCGTCATGCTATAGATTTATACCAGTCTGGAGAAACAGCTTTTTTAGCATCTGGTCCTGAATTTCTGAAAACTATTGCCAATAATGCTCCCAAGGTTGCCCAAGCTTCGGCAATTGCGCCACAAATTACGGGTGATACGGGTAAGAAAAATGTTGCCGTGATGAATATAGTTATTCCTCGTGATAGTAAATATCCTGATCAGGCTGTTAAGTTTGCTTTATTTGTTACAAATGATGAAAACCAATTAGCCTTTGCTAAAGCTGCTAATGTTCTACCTTCTACAGTTAAGGCATTGTCTGATACTTATTTCCAGGAAGTTCCTGCTAATGCTACATCGGCGGAAAAGGGGCGGGTGATTAGTGCGGCACAATTAAAACAAGCGGAGGTATTAACCCCCAAACTCAAAGATTCTAAACTTTTGCAAAAATCAATTTACGAAAATTTACAAGCGGCAATGTTAGGACAAAAAACAGTAGATAAAGCTGTGGAAGATGCCGCCCAGCAGTGGGATAATCGGTAATTGATTATGGGGGATTAGGTATACTAAACACGGTTCAGACATGGACTTTTACAAAATTACGAAAAACCTCAAGTCGTCTCATTCCTAGTCAGAGACTAGGAACGAGATGTGGTAGGGATTTGAGCTTAAGTTGACACATATCAGCTTTTGCCTTACCCCTACTACACATCTGGGTTCTTTGTCATTTGGCAAAAGTTTAAATCTCATCCGTGTTTAGTATATTTGTCACAAATCAGGATTTTCAGGATGATTTATTTTGTCTGATAGCGCGCTATCAGACAAAGATGCTAAAAAATTACCAATTAAATACAAAGAACCACATAAAACAACTTGATTATCTGTAGCACTAAAAGCAGTCTCTAAAGCTGAAAATACATCTTGATATATATGACAAAATTTCAAATCTGGACAAATTGATGTTGCCAACTTAGTTAATGCTGTTAAATCTGCTGAATTGCTATCAGGTACTGGAACTAAATATAATTTATCTCCTGCTTTGAGAAGTTCCTGAAAAATCTCACCATGATCTTTAGTTGCCAGCATTCCCATTACCCAAGTTATATTTTTGATATTGAGAGTATCTACATAATCACGTAAAACTGTGGCTGAGGCTGGGTTGTGTGCGCCGTCAATGAGGAGTTTATGGCTTTTCCATGTTGTCCATTGCATTCTCCCTGGCCACTTGGTTTTAGCCATACCATTAATCATAGCTTTCTCAGAAATTTGCCAATTTTGTGTTTGCAATATTTCCAAAGCAGCTAAAGCTAAAGCTGAGTTATGTAATTGAATTTTTCCCTGTAATGGTAAGGGATATTTGATTGTTTCTGGACTTGATATTTTTTGATATTCTGCCCAGTTTTGATTAATTTGATCAGATGGTTGTGGGGTAAAAATTGGGCATTCTAACTCTAGAATCCGCGATTTTACAACATTTTCCGCAGCTTCTGGCAATGAACCCACCACCACAGGACATCCCGGTTTAATAATTCCGGCTTTTTCTCTGGCAATATGGGCTACAGTTGGTCCAAGTTGTTGCCAATGTTCTCGACTAATAGAAGTAATGACTGTAACCAAAGGATTATTGCAGACATTAGTAGCATCTAAACGCCCCCCTAATCCTACTTCTATCACGGCAATATCAACTTTTTGCTGGGCAAAATATAACCAAGCCGCAGCGGTAATGACTTCAAATTGAGTAGGTGATTCTTCTTCTGGATTAATGGCTGCTTGAACTTGTAGTATTAATTCACACAGGTTATTACTATCAATTGGATATTCATTAATACAGATTCTTTCTGTCCAATCTATTAAATGGGGAGATGTGTAGCGTCCGGTTTTATAACCAGCCTCAGTAAGTACCGCAGACAGGTAAGCACAAACAGAACCTTTACCGTTAGTTCCAGCTACATGAATAATTGGCACTTGGTGATGGGGATTTCCCAAGGTTGCCAGTAAGTTGACAATCCGAGACAATCCCAAATTCACACCAAAATGCTGAAAGGGTTGAAGCAGGGAATCTACGTTCATGAGAATCGGTAATTGGTAATTAATTGGTAATTGGTAATTTCTTTCCCCTTCCCTGTTCCCTGTTCCCTAAATTACACTTCTTTGCTCAAAAAGTTTTGTACTTGTCTAAGAGCAGCAGCACCGATATTGAAAGCAGCCCAACCAGCAGCGATCGCTACAGGTGCTAAAACAATTAATACACGATTATCAAGGTCCATATCTAGAAGCCCTCTGTAAATTAAAAAATCTTAAGTTTTGTCAACAGTTCTCAACTTTTATTTTTATCTAAATTGGGGAATTTTTCCCAGATTCTATGTAAAGTTTGATTAAAAGTCAGGGAATAGGGAACAGGGAATAGGGAATAGGGAATAGGGAACAGGGAATAGGGAACAGGGAACAGGGAATAGGGAAGAAAAGAAGAGTTTTATTACCAATTACCAATTACCAATTACCCATTAGCAGCGTGAAGAAGGGCTAATTGGTGGTATTTTTCGGCGTGTTCGATGAGTTCGGTGATTTCAGTGTCTGTGAGTTGACGGACTACTTTACCGGGAATACCCATGACTAGAGAACCGGGGGGTACATTTTTGGTGACTACTGCACCTGCGCCGATAATGCTACCTGTGCCGACTCTTACGCCATTTAAGACTATTGCCCCAATACCAATTAAACAACCACGCTCAATGTGAGCAGAATGTACCACAGCGCGATGACCGACAGTGACATGATCTTCTAAGATTGTGGGGACACCGGGATCACCATGAAGAATTGCCCCGTCTTGAATATTTGTACATTCGCCAATTTCAATGCGTTCTACATCACCTCTCACCACAGATCCATACCAAATGCTGGCTTTGGCTGCTATGGTGACAGAACCAATAATGATGGCATTTGCTGCCACAAAAGCAGCTTGAGAAAATTCTGGAGATTTCCAGACGGAAGAGATAGACACGATAGAATATGGATATGGTACCCAGGAACACTGGAGAAACTCCAACCTTTAGAACTGGTTGCGAAACCAGAATATCACGACATTAACCTTCTATCGTTAGGCGGTTGTGAAACTTCTTCTCAAGCACTATCTTCATTTTATGTAGCATTGAGCAAGTTATCTAAAGTGGTGGAACAGGAGTGTAAAGTTAAACCTACCGGTGCTGGCAAAAAACACAATATTATGTTTATACGCACTTCATGATAAATCCAGGCTTTCAGTACCCGATATTTGGCCCTGAAATACAGTGTCCTCACTGTCGCCAAACGATTTCGGCATTGACATTGACGGATACTTATTTATGTCCTCGTCATGGCGCATTTGAAGCTGAACCCAAAACTGGGGAGTTAGTTCATTTACAGTCTGGTCGTCATTGGCGCAGATGGGATGGAGAATGGTATCGTCAACATACTCATCCTGATGGGATTCGCTTTGAAATTCATGAAGCTTTGGACAAGCTTTATACTCAGGGTTATCGAGCTACGAGGATTATTGTTGCTAACCGTTATCAGGAGTTGATGAGTGGCTATTTAGAACGGAGTACACCTTGGCGTTCTGGACAAGGGGAAGTTGCTACGGGGGCGCGATTATATGGCTTACCTGTAGAGTTTAGCCCCGATTCCGCTGCTGAACCTTGCTGGGAAGTAATTAACTTTGATTTGGATAAAGAACCTGGTGTGCCGGTGCGTTACCCATATTTTCGGTTGTTTGAGTAGGTAATAAGGCAAGAGGTAAGAGAGAAGAAAGTCTAAATAAATATCTTACTGTTCCCTGTTCCCTGTTCCCTGTTCCCCAATTTGGGTTTTAGATTGTAGATTAATCCAAAATCTAAAATCCAAAATTCTATGCACCATGCTTCTATTAGAACGGCAAATATCCATTTAGCGATCGCTTTTTATGAGCAGCTAGGGTTTAAGGTAGGCGATCGCTTCACTACCGGTTATACTCTAGCTTGCTGGATGGAAGGTTTAGGGACTCGAATTGAACTCATCCAAATTCCCCAACCCAAACCAGCCCCAGATGCTTTTAATGATGAGCATTATGTAGGCTATTATCATCTGGCGTTTGATGTGACACAGATTACATCAGATTTACCAACTTGGTTGGAAAGTTTAAGAATACGGTTAGCAACAATAGAATATTTACCACCCCTGAAAATTCTTTTAGAACCTACACAGCAGCAAATTGGCGATAACATTTTAGAAGTTGCGTTTATCGCTGATTTTGACGGGTTGCCTCTGGAATTTTTGCGGTTTTTGCATAAATCAACTTGAAAAGGGAACAGGTAATTGGTAATTGGTGAAAACTATTCTTCTTCCTCCTGATAACGCAGCGTGGCGTTAGCCATACTCCTGAATGGGCGCAAGCCCTGCGCCCCTACCTCTTGATAGCGCAGCGTGGCGTTAGCCATACTCCTGACTCCTTCCATGAGGTACAGAAACATTTGCCCAATTTTCTCAGTCAATCAATATATGTAACTTAAATTACATATATAGGACTCCTATTTGATTTTTGAACAGAACTCGGTACATACTGAAATCCTTCTTCCCTGTTCCCTGTTCCCTGTTCCCTGTTCCCTAACTCAACGGAAAATTCAGGAATCAAACCGGATTCCTATAGCTATTCGCCAAAGAGTATGTCTTTTTTCTCTATCGCACAACGACATCGCTTTTCCTTATTTATCTTGAGTATCTGGGTAATAGCAGCTTTTATCTTCCATCAAGATGCTGCTTTTAGCGGAGACAAGGCGGATTTTTCTCCCCGTCTCCACAACTTCGACTCAGAAAAATCTCATAAAACACTAGTCGCTAAGGAAACACCAAATCTCGCTATTACAGCAAATGTTCGGAAAACAGTCCTTGATAATGGGTTAACTGTTCTCACTAAAGAGGTTCATAATGCTCCTGTAGTCACAGTACAGGTGTGGTACAAGTTTGGCTCAGGTCAAGAAGCATCTGGTGTAAATGGTATTGCCCATCAATTAGAGCATCTTATGTTTAAAGGTACTAGCAATCGTCCGATTCAATTTGGGCGGTTATTTAGTGCTTTAGGCAGTGATTCTAATGCTTTTACCAGTTATGACCAAACTGCATATTACAATACGGCAGAACGGGACAAACTCACTGCTCTGTTGACGCTAGAAGCTGATAGGATGAAAAACTCACTAATAGATCCTCAACAGTTAGCTAGTGAGAAACGAGTAGTTATTTCTGAATTACAAGGTTATGAAAATAGCCCAGCATATAGGCTGAATCGCGCTGTGATGATGTCGGTTTTCCCAGATCATCCCTATAGATTACCTATTGGTGGGACTAAAGCTGATGTGGAAAAATTCACAGTTGCCCAAGTGCGGGAATATTACCAAAAATTCTATAGTCCTGACAATGCTGTTTTGATAATTGCGGGAGATTTTGACACCTCACAAACTTTGAAAAAGGTAGAAACTGTTTTTGGTAAAATCCCTAAACGCCAATATTCACCCCATAAGCTCATAATTCCATCCCCAGCCGCTACTCCTACACCTGTGATTAAGTTACAAGAACCGGGGGGAAATCCATTACTACAAATAATTTACCCACTTCCTCGAATTAATCAACCAGATATCCCCGCACTGGAAGTCATGGATTATATTTTGACTGCGGGTAAAAATTCTTACTTGTATCAGGAGTTAGTTGAATCAGGTTTAGCTCATGATGTTTCGGCAAATGTCGCTAGTTTACGCGCGGGTGGTTGGTATGAAATATTAGTGACATCTGTGGGAACTCAGAATTTAACTAAACTTGATGCGGCGGTAATCAAGGCTCTGGATAAACTTGTTAAAATCAGTGTGACAAAGGAACAAGTAGAACGAGCAAAAACCCAATTAACGGCTTCAGTAATTTTAAATAACCGTGATATTACCAATCAAGCTATGCAGTTGGGTAATGATCAAATCACGACCGATAATTACCAGTATACCGAAAATCACTTAGTAAATATTCGTAAGGTTCAAGTTTCTGATGTGATTAATGTCATCAATAAATACTTGCAACCAGAAGCACGGAAAGTGGGATTTTTTGAACCGACTAAACAAGTAGCAACAATTCAAAGTTCATCTTATTCAACACCAACACAAGAGAATTTTGGTACTGATATAGCTGTAGTTCCTGCGGAGGTTCAGCAGTATTTACCACCTTTAGACATATTAACCAAAGCTGAGAAAAGACAAATACCCCAGCAATTACAATTTGCTAATGGGTTACGCATACTACTGTTACCAGATAAAACTACGCCGACAGTTACTTTAAGCGGCAATATTAAAGCGGGAACAGAATTTGAGTCCGACAATCAGGGAGGATTAGCTTCTTTAGTGGCAGTAAATCTGATGAATGGCACTAAAAATCAAGATATGCGGACTATTGCCAAAGGATTAGAGGCAAAGGGCGCAAATTTGAATTTTGAAGCTTATCGTGAAGGTGTGCAGATTAAAGGTAGTAGTTTAGCGGTGGATTTACCTATTTTGCTGGGGACTTTGACGGATGTAATTAGAAATAGTACATTTCCTGAAAAAGAGTTTGTTATTGCGCGTCAACAAGCTTTAACTTCCTTAGATTCAGATTTAGATGATGCCGATAAGGTTGCAAATCGGACCTTTGTGCAGTCCATTTATCCGAAAAAACATCCATTACATACCTTTCCGACTGCGGAGAGTATTAGCAAAATTCAACGTCGAGATGTGATAGCTTTTAAAGCGCAACATTATCGTCCTGATACTACAGTTTTAGCAATTGTCGGTGATTTTGATGTTAACAAAGTGCGATCGCTCATTCAAGCAAAATTAGGAGATTGGCAAGTTCAAGGCAAACCACCAACGGTAAAATATCCCAATGTAGGGATGCCGAAAAATATGATTAACGTTAATCCTGTTGTTCCTGGTAAACCCCAAGCGATAACTTACATGGGTTATACTGGCATTAATCGTCAAGATAAACGATTTTATGCAGCGATGATCTTGAATCAAATTCTCGGAGGGGATACATTATCGAGTAGACTAGGGGCAGAAGTGCGCGATCGCCAAGGTTTAACCTACGGAATTTATAGCAATTTCATCACAGGTAAAAATGTTGGTACATTTCTCATTGAAATGCAAACCAGTCCAGAAGACGCACCCAAAGCAATTTCCAGTACCCGCAACCTCCTCAAACAAGTTCATCAACAAGGTGTTACCCCTATTGAAGTAGAAACAGCCAAACGGAATTTAATCAGCAGTTATAATATTTCCTTAGCCAATCCCGAACAATTAAGCCAAAAAATGGTAATGAATGAAGTTTACGGCTTAAATCAGGAAGAATTGCGATCATATATCAGCAAAATAGAGCAAGTCAGCCTCAATCAAGTCAATCAAGCTGCTCGTGAATTACTTCATCCTGATAAAATTGTAGTTGTCACAGCAGGTCCACCAATTCTTGCCCATAAAAAGATTAAATAAATCTGGTTCTACCGTTCCCCTTATGATTAAATATCCCTTTTATATGTACAAAACCATTACTGTATATGTGTTTTGCCTAAATTAAGAGCGATAGCGAAGCGCTCCGTAGGAATCGCTTATTTTTGAAGATATTAAACCCTCAAATCCAGTTAGAGCAAGGGTTTCAATGATTTTTTCGTAGAATATCATAAAGGGAGCGGTAGAGCCATAAATCTTAATGATAAGAATAGATGTGATTTGCAAATATCCATTTAGTCATGAGTAACTTCTTAATTCAGGTCTACTACAATCTACCTCGAATCATCTGTATATTTTCCCTGCTAATCAGTCTGGTAATCATGGGTGTATCTCCAGCAACAGCAGAAAACCTATCTAATAATTTACTAAAACAACCAGCTATAGAAATTACAGTTAACTTGGGTAATTCTAGTAATGAATTAAAATTTGAGCCAAATCACTTAGAATTGATCTCAGGTAAACGTTACAATCTCAAATTAAGTAATCCTAGCTCACAAAAACACTATTTTACAGCCAAAGACTTTGCCGATGCAATTTGGACGCAAAAAGTCGAAGCCGGAAATGTAGAAATTAAAGGTAATATTCACGAATTAGAACTTAAACCCGGCGCAGAGGCAGAATGGGTATTTGTACCTATGAAACCAGGTAAATACACTTTACGATGTACTATTGCTGGACACACAGAAGCAGGCATGAAAGGAGAAATTATCATTAAGTAAGTGATAATCTATCCCTAGAGACGCAAAATAAGTTAACTTAAAATATAGATATTTTTGGCAATAAATCTCAACAACTTCAAACCCAATCGGTAAAGCGCCGCTAACTCCTAAACTTCATATGAATATTTTCACCAACCTACTTTCGCAACCAGCACAGCCAAAACCTGAAAAACAACAACGCCGAGGGATTGAAATTAAATCAGCCCGTGAAATCGAAATTATGCGGCAATCGGCGAAGATTGTGGCAACTGTTCTTAAAGAAATTTCTGAGTTAGTGCAACCAGGAATGACAACGGCTGATTTAGATGCTTATGCGGAAAAACGCATCCGCGAAATGGATGCAACTCCTAGCTTTAAAGGATATCATGGGTTTCCCGCTTCCATCTGCTCTAGCATTAATCATGAAGTTGTCCATGGAATTCCTAGCCATAAAAAGGTAATTCGGGCAGGTGATGTATTAAAAGTTGATACAGGTGCTTATTATCAAGGTTTTCATGGTGATTCCTGTATTACTATCGCTGTGGGTAGTGTGACGAGTGAAGCCGCAAGACTGATTAAAATAGCCGAGGAATCTCTATATAAAGGGATTGAACAAGTAAAAGCTGGTGTCCATTTAACGGAGATTGCCGGTGCAATTGAAGATCATGTCAAAGCCAATGGATTTACAGTGGTGGAACAATTTACTGGTCATGGTGTAGGTAGAAATTTACACGAAGAACCAGCGGTATTTAACTATCGGACTCGTGAGATACCAAATGTGAAATTGCGTTCAGGAATGACTTTAGCAATTGAACCAATTTTAAATGCTGGTTCTAAGAATACCCGAATTTTAGCTGATAGATGGACTGCGGTAACAGTTGATAATGCTTTATCTGCTCAATTTGAGCATACTGTATTAGTTACAGATAGTGGGTATGAAATTTTGACTGATAGAACTCATCTTTAACTATGATTCTTTTGATTTAGATGATTTATATGATTTATATGACAAATGACAAATGACAACTGACAACTGACCAATTAAATTGTTAATTCCCACCAAGTTTTTTGACCAACGACACCATCTGTTGATAGACGGCGACGATTTTGAAAAGCTTTGACAGCAGTTTCGGTGACTGGTCCAAAAACTCCATCAATAGGTATTCCATAACCGTTGGCAATTAAAAGTTTTTGTAAAGCTCTCACAGATATACCTGAACTACCAAAACTAATAACCGGCATGGGTTGGTTCTGGGTTCTGGGATATCTTGTGGATACCGGAATACCTCTTTTTTTTGTTATGGGGATATTGCCAGCATCAGCTATTTTAAAAGAACTGAGGGGCATCTGTTTTTGGGTTATTTGCTCAAAGATTTTGTGCCTTCGGAATGAGAGGATTGAAAGATGATTTGGGGAAGTTATACCGATTTGAGTAAATTCTGGCGGTGTAATTTGATGGTAAACAGCTAATTTATTGGATTGATCATTTGTTAAACCCATACCATTCTCTCTGGGAAAGATTTTCTGTGAGAGAAAATGGGGTACATTTAGTGGTTTTGGATTCAATACACCCATCATCAGCAGTCCGATTTCAGTCATTTTATTTTATCGCTGTGCTTATTTATAAAGTAGTAAATAGCAAAAGAAAAGTAGAGGCAATGTAGAATGGTACTGAGTTATTTAGAAAATTAAATATATACTCAAAACGGCTTGATTGTTTGATTCTAAAGGTAGGGGTAAAGCAAGAGCTTCATTGGTGTCAACTTAGGCTACAGATGGCTTATTTGTTGGCTTCAACACCCACCCAGAAATGATAGCGTAGCGTGGCGTAAGCCATATTTCCGGGCTAATAGCGAAAGTAAACTCAAGTTTACTCAAAAATTTCCGGGTTATTTAGTCATCAAAAGACAACTTCTGCTATTAGACTGGGAATTCATTCCCAGGCGGGCTTTACCCCTACACATCTGGGTTCTTTGTCATTTGGCAAAAGTTTAAATCTCACCCGTGTTTAGTATAATACCTGTATACAGGTATCCGAGCAAAATTAATTGAATATCTGGAGAATAAATGGGAACAAATAAAAATCCCTATTCCCCACTCTCTTTTTTGTAAAGATTCTCACAATAAATCTAGTACACTGCGGCTTAAATAACCCAGCCATTCTCACTCGCTAAAAAGCTTATGACCTATTGCTTTTGATTTTTAACTTCCGCCTGGCGGTACTAGCGGTTAATATCGGAAGAATGATCTGATTTGAGACTATAATTATTATGAATTTTATTCATCTATCTTAAGGGAGTTAAAATTATCAAAAAAATATTTAGGTCTTGGTAAAGGATAAAAAATCCCAATTGATTAGATTGGGAATATCAAATCTTGAATAAATTTGTTGGGGTATTTGTCAGCACGGTGGCATGGTGTAATTAACCCATCCCATTAGTAACTGGATGGAAGTAGAAGGCAAAACCCAAGACAGTATAAGCTGCTAGAAGTAATGTTCCTTCTAACCAATTAGATTTACCATCGGAACTAATGCTATTAGCAATTAAAACTGATACAGCAACAGCTACTAATTCAAAGGGGTTAAAATCTAAATCCATTGGTTGTCCAACTATCCAACCGGCAATTACTAAGACTGGGGCGACAAACAGGGCAATTTGCATACTTGAACCTACGGCGACAGACATAGCCAGATCCATTTTATTTTTCATGGCTACGGTGACTGCGGTGGCGTGTTCAGCAGCGTTACCGATAATGGGAACTAAAATTACCCCGGTAAATAGTGCGCTTAGACCTAGTTTAGATGTAGCGACTTCTAAGGAATCAACTAGCAATTCTGACTCCCAGGCAACTAACAGGGTACAAACTAAAAGCACACCACTCCATAACCAGACATTTGGTTTTTCATGGGTAACTTCGTCTTCTTCTATTTCTGCTATACCAACTTCATACAAATAAGCATGAGTTTTCATCGAAAATAGTAGTGTTAAGCCGTAAACCAAAATTAGGACAATGGCTACAGCTAGGGAGAGATTCTGCACGGTTGCTTCGCTAATACCTATGGAGGTATAGTTCATTGCTGTTGGTAGCAAAATAGCAATTACTGCCAAGTTCATAGAGGAAGCATTTACTCGCGCTACAACTGATTCAAATGTTTGTTCTTTGTAACGAATTCCCCCTAGTAGCATGGATAAGCCCATAACTAAGAGTAAGTTACTGATAATTGAACCTGTGATACTGGCTTTAACGACATCTATTAAACCCGCGTTCAGGGCAACTAAGGCGATAATCAATTCTGTGGCATTGCCAAAAGTCGCGTTTAAAAATCCGCCTATTCCTGGACCGACGACTACGGTGATTTCTTCGGTAGCTGTACCCATCCACGCTGCTAGGGGGAGAATCGCTAATGCTGCGGTGATGAAAACTATTAAGTCTCCCCATTCTAAAAAGTGGGCTGCTAGAGATATGGGTATAAACAGCAGCAGAATGGTGAAAATAATGTTCTTGATTGACATTTTTACCTTGAGTTTAGGGGATTTTTACACAATGTCTAAAATATCATGTGCATTTGAATACCTATCATATCTGTACATTAGTCATTAGTCATTAGTCATTGGTCATTGGTCATTGGTTAAGTAGGTGAACACAATAAACAATAAAACCAAACTGTGTAAAGAAACGTAAAATCGCTGAAAACTTCTTTACTTTTGTCTCTTGCCTCTTGCCTTGCTATAACGACAATTTTCAACGCCAACCTACTTATTGGTGATTGAGCAAATTCTTCCTCCTGAACTCCTGATAGCGAAGCGTGGCGTTAGCCATACTCCTGAATGGGCGCAGGCCCTGCGCCCCTACCTCATGGTAGCGTGGCGTTAGCCATACTTCTGAACTTCTATTCCTCACAGTGACAACAATTGTAAAAAGGTATATATAGTAAGAATATTCTTCAAAATTACACATTTATTTGGATAAAAATATATGACTTTGGCAGCGGAAATACCAAGTAGTTATGACTCAATATTACCATTAGATCAAGAGGCTAAATCCAGTCCTGAACATGATCCTCTGAAAACTGCTCAGGGTGTTTATGTTACAGTTCATGGGCATTTTTATCAACCTCCTAGAGAAAATCCTTATCTTGATGCTATTGAACGTCAACCTAGTGCTAGTCCTTTTCATGACTGGAATGAGCGGATTCATTGGGAATGCTATCGTCCTAATGCTTTTGCTAGGGTCTTCAATGACCGAGGCGAGATTGTGAAGATTGTCAATAATTATGAGTACATGAGCTTTAATATCGGTCCAACGCTGATGTCGTGGTTAGAACGCTACGATATGGAGGTTTATCAGCGGATTTTAGAGGCTGATGCTAAAAGCTGCGATCGCCTCAATGGTCATGGCAATGCGATCGCTCAAGTTTATAATCATATTATCCTGCCTCTAGCCAATGAACGGGATAAACATACACAAATTCGCTGGGGTAAGGAAGATTTCCGTTCTCGCTTTGGTCGTGAACCTGAAGGAATGTGGTTGGCGGAAACAGCCGTAGATTATGCCACTTTAGAAGCCTTGGTAGCGGAAGGCATTAAATTTATCATTTTAGCCCCTTCTCAAGCCCAGCGTTGTCGTCTAATCCCCACAGGAGATGATTCTGGTGGTCAATGGCATGAGGTGGGGGGTAATCAGATTGATCCTACTCGTCCTTATCGCTGTTATTTAGATAGTGACGAGTCTGCAAAAACATCAACTGCCTATATTGATATCTTTTTCTACGATGGTCCAATTTCGCGGGATATGGGTTTTAGTGATGTTGTCTACAATTCCCATCATTTTGCAGGACGGATTGGGGCGGCTATTCGCGGGGATCATCGTCAGTCCCAATTGATTTCTGTAGCTACAGATGGAGAAACTTTTGGACATCATAAAAAGGGAACAGAGAAGACTTTAGCCTATGCCTTTATTGGTGAGTTTCCCCGTCATGGTTGGACTGTCACCAATTTTGCCCACTATCTAAGTTTAAATCCTCCCTCTTGGGAAGTAAAATTAAAGTCGGTGACGGCTTGGAGTTGCGCTCACGGTGTGGACAGATGGCAGGATGATTGTGGTTGTGGTGGTGAAGGGGGTGTGTGGCATCAAAAATGGCGACGACCCTTACGTAATGCGTTAAATTGGCTGCGAGATCAGTTAATTGATGTCTATGAGGAATATGGTAATCCCTTATTTCGTGATCCTTGGCAAGCGAGGGACGAATATATTCATGTCATGGGCGATCGCACTCCCGCTAATATTCACCGGTTTCTATCTCACCATCAAACTCGCAAACTCCAAGCGGCTGAACAGGTAGAAGCTTTACGCTTGTTGGAAATGCAGCGTCACTCTTTACTAATGTTCACCAGTTGCGGCTGGTTTTTTGAGGAAATTTCTCGCCCAGAGGGAACACAGATTTTGCGTTATGCCTCTCGCGCTTTAGAATTAGCAGGAGATGTGGCAGGTGTACAATTAGAAAAAGGCTTTCTTAAACGTTTGGGTTTAGCTCCTAGTAATGTGGAAGAGTTTAAACATGGGGCGGAGATATATCGTCAGTTAGTGCTAACTGCCCAAATTGATTTTAAACAAGTTGCTTCCCATTACGCTATTACTTCCCTTTTTAATCATCACAAAAATACTCTCCCTCAACAACAAACAGATAAACATCACCATATTCCTCATCAGCGTGTTTATTGCTATAATGCCCATGAGCTAGATTATCATAAGCAAAGCTTGGGACCATTAACTATGGCAGTGGGGCATTTGCAGCTAGTGTCAGATATTACTTGGGAAAGTGAAAATTTAGTATTTGCGGTTTTGCATTTGGGTGGTTGGGATTTTCATTGCTGTATTCAGCAGTTTGCAGGACGACGTAACTATAGTCAAATCAAGGAAAAGCTGTTTACGTCCCTACAACAGGCTAGTATCGCTCATGTGATTTTGGTGATGACTCAATTATTTGGGGACGATACCTTTAGTTTACAGACTTTATTTGCGGAAGAACGTCACCGGATTATGCGGTTGTTGAGTCAGGATACACTGGCACGATTAGACCAGTTATATACTCA
This sequence comes from Anabaena sp. AL93, assembly GCF_001672085.1. Lineage (NCBI taxonomy): Bacteria > Bacillati > Cyanobacteriota > Cyanophyceae > Nostocales > Nostocaceae > Anabaena > Anabaena sp. AL93. Next base: position 18,218 of record NZ_LJOU01000095.1, read on the forward strand.
GGCATATCGTGATAATTACGGTGTGATTATGGCTTTTCATCGGGATGAGTTGGAAGTACCACGAGAATTACAGGTAGCGGCGGAAATTGCTTTGGGGTATCGTTGTCTAACAACGTTGAAATCTCTAGAACAAGATATTACTGAATTGCAATTAAGCTGGAATTTGATTGGAGAGTTGGAAGCGATCGCTACTGAAGCTGAACATCTGCGTTGTCAATTGAATATTCCCGATGGTAATCAAATTTTAGAGCAATTAATAGTCCGGTTATTGTGGCAATTATTATATACTGCCAATAGCAAGATAGATGCAGATATTCAGCGGTTAGAACGATTAATTGATGTTGGTTATAAATTACATCTTGGCATTAATTTAAACCATTCCCAAGAACTCTATTGGAGTTGTTTACACAGTCAAATATTGCCACGAATTACCAGTCTTGAGAGTGAAGCAGAAACTATGCAATGTCGTCAATTACTGAAACTAGGACAAAAATTAGCTGTTGATGTCAGTCCTTATTTAGATAAATTGCCATAAACTTGTCCTGTGGGCATTGCCAACACTATAGAACGCAAAAGATAAATTCTCTGATCTTTTTAACCCACCTTTGCCAAAAAGAAACTCTATGCGGTTAAAACCGCACGAGTCGCTTATATCTCAGCGGCTTTAGCCACTGAGCTTTACGCTTACCGGATATTCCTGTAAACTTTGACTATTAGCCATGAAATATGGCTAACGCCACGCTACGCTATCATTTCTGGGTGGGTGTGGAAGCCAAACAAATAAGCCATCTGTAGCTTAAGTTGACACCATTCAGCTTTTGCTAAACCCCCATTGACTTAAAATTTACACTTGGCCAGTCTGGTTGACGATAATAATGGGTCATATTATCAAATTTTCGTAATTCCACCTGATCAATGAGAAAATCTGGCGTATCTAACGGCAATGATTGATTAAACTCACAAAACATGGTAGTCAGGTTTACCCTGTTTAATTCTGGGGGAATTTCGCCAAAGTAACCCAATGTCACATGGGCTGTAAAATGATAATGCTGCTCAATACCCAAACCCATTAATGTGCGATTTTGATAAATTATCCGCCGAAATTGAATAATTTCCTCATAGGAACGTTTATCTTTTGGTACTAAACACATACCCACAGCCCTGGGCATGACAATCAATCCTAACATTTGCCAAGATATAGGTGATCCCTTTGTCATCAATTTTTGATATTCTTGAAACCTCTCAGCTAATTGAGAATTCAAATCTTCAGCAAATTGAGGGTTTTTTGCACAAGCATGATGAAAAGCGCTGTCCCAAATTAAATCTGCCACCGTCACATGAAAACTAGCAGGAGGAACAGGTACAATCAAATCACTAGCAATGGGTAACTTTAATAATTGCTGTTGATAGGCTTGTATTTTGCTGTAAAAAGCAGCGTTATTTGCGTCTTCTTGTGCTGGTGGGGTAATCAGCGTATAGCCTGGAAAGGGTGTAGCCTCTCTGACTCCAGCATGAACTCGAAATTTAGAAGATTCCTGAATATGCTGAATCTGGGTTTTGTAAGCTTCTGGTAGCGTCATGCGTGCTACCCGATTTAAATAAGTTTGGTAGTTGTCGTCCAATCTTGATCACCTTGCGCTCTTTTGATAGATTGTAGGGAGATTTACTCAATTTGACCAAATTAATTTTTAATTTTAATTAAATTACCATGCCAATATATGTTTACTGGGGCGAAGATGATTTTGCGATGGAAAAAGCCGTAGTCACTTTGCGCGATCGCATTCTTGATCCCCTGTGGACTAGTTTTAACTATACCTCATTTCCTCCAGATCAACCCGATCCTATCATCCAAGCTTTAAATCAAGCAATGACACCGCCATTCGGTGCTGGTGGGCGTTTCGTATGGCTCATCAACACCACTCTGGGGCAAAATTGTCCAGACCACATCCTCGCAGAATTACAACGCACTCTTAAGGTCATCCCTCCAGACTCTACCTTACTATTAACCAGTCGCAACAAACCAGATGAACGACTGAAAAGCACAAAACTCCTCAAACAATTTGCAACAATTTCCGAATTTTCCCTCATTCCCCCTTGGAAAACCGAACTTTTAGTCCAATCAGTTCAACAAGTCGCTCAAACCATCGGTCTAAAAATCAGTCCCCTAGTAGCCGAACTATTAGCCGAATCCGTAGGCAATGATACCCGTCTTCTCTACAATGAACTCGAAAAATTACGTCTTTATACAGAAGGTAGTGGCAAACCTTTAGATGTGAATACAGTATCGGAATTAGTCAGAAATACTACTCAAAACACCTTACAACTAGCAACAGCCATCAGAACTGGAGACACCCCAAAAGCCTTAGGCATCTTAGGTGATCTCAGCAATGCAGCCGAACCGGGTTTACGGATAGTTGCCACACTCATTGGTCAATTTCGCACCTGGTTATTAGTAAAAATGATGATGGACAGTGGTGAACGCAACCCCCAAGCGATCGCTCAAGGTGCTGAAATCTCTAACCCCAAACGCATCTACTTCCTACAGCAAGAAGTCAAATCCCTCCCCCTACAGCAACTCATCTCTGCCTTACCACTGCTATTAGAATTAGAAGTCAGCCTCAAGCAAGGTGCATCCGAAACCTCAACACTACAAACTAAAGTCATCGAACTTTGTCAAATATGCCGCCGCACTTAATATCCACATCGAAATATTCAATTTCAATCTTGACTGGAACTTCTAATTCAGAAAATAATTCAAACATATTATGTTATTCCCTATTTTCCCTCTGTGTCACCTGTTGTATGCTCAAAACTTATAGTCTTTATTTAACCAAACGGTTGCAGAGAACCCCCTATCAATCCTTGATCTTGGCAACTATTACCAGTACAAGCCTGATTTCTGGGACTTTTGGCCTCAATTCCAAAGTAACTGCTCAAACTTTAAACCTTAACAGTACAGAAGTAACTAATTACGCAAAAGCTGTATTAGGCATGGAGCCAGCCCGTCAGCAGGCCTTTAAAGAAATTAAAAACCTGATCGGTAGCAAAGACATTCCCCAAGTAATCTGTAATGATTCCAAAAGTTTCATTACACTACCAAACAAAGCCAAAGATATTGCCGTAAATTATTGCAACCATTCTCAAAAGATAGTTGAGGATAGTGGTCTCACCATCGAGCAATTTAACAAAATTACCGTAGAAATCCAAAAAAACAGTAATTTAAAACGACAGCTTTATAATACATTACTGCGCTTACAAAAGGATTCCCCCTCAAAAACTTCCCAATAAATAACCTTAAATTACAAGAGGCAAGAGGCAAGGGGCAAGAGGCAAGAGTAAAGAAGTTTTCAGCGATTTTACGTTTCTTTACACAGTTTGGTTTTATTGTGTTCACCTACTTAGGGCTTGCTGATAGCGCAGCGTGGCGTTAGCCATACTTATGTCCCTCACAGATAACTTTTCCAGCAACCCCTACTTATTACTATATTTCTCTAACCTGCATCAAGCAGAAAATATCACTCTTGTTTTTTCGCCATATCCATAACATTATTGCCGATCAGATAAATCAAAAATACCCTAAATCCCTAATTGCATAGGGCTTTCAGCTATTTCCGACCCACCCCCTAAAAAATATTTCTCAAACCCCTTGACAGAAAAAGGAAGGATTGCTATATTAAATAAGTGCCGAGAGAAAGAAACGACTCCCGGACAACTGAACCGAGAAAAAATAATACTTTGAAAGAATAGATTAAACCAATCCTCGTCGTCAAGATAATTGAAAGAGGATTCGAGATTTTAACTAATTTCGGAGCCAACAAACTCGAAAGAAACAAAATGGAGAGTTTGATCCTGGCTCAGGATGAACGCTGGCGGTATGCTTAACACATGCAAGTCGAACGGTCTTTTCGGAGATAGTGGCGGA
>NZ_LJOU01000096.1:0-21462 GCF_001672085.1 Anabaena sp. AL93
GAAGTAGGGGAAGTTGGGGAAGTTGGGGGAGTTGGGGAGAAATTTCATTCTTCATTCTTCATTCTTCTGAACTTCTAGCCCTCACAGATAACTTTTTGGTGCAAACCCTAATTAATCCTGCTAATCTTGATTCTTTGCGCCTTTGCGCCTTTGCGTGAGACATATTAAGGTGTTTGGGTGGCGATCGCTAATTTTGCCCCTTTTACCTGCCGCACCCGATCCATAACCATCACCACCTGACCGTGAGTAGCACTTTGATCAGCATTGATAATAACTACCACTTCCGTATTTTTGCCCATCAACTCCTGTACTTTTACTGGTAAAGTCTCAAGAGTGACTGGCTGGCGATTTAAATTCAGATCCCCTGCTGAATCTATGGTGACGGTAATTGGTGCGGCTGATGATTGGGCTTTGGCTGTGGCTGCTTTAGGTAAATTAACTGGTAAACCTTCAGAACGATTTAAAAATAAAGTGGACATAATAAAAAATGTCAAAATAGCAAAGATGACATCAATCATCGGCACAATATTAATCTGGGCTGGTACATCAGGTTCATCTTGTAGACGCATAGGATTTATCCCCTCTTTCATAATGACGACGATACAGTAATTCTAGTTGACCACCATATTCTTGAATCCAAGCAATTTGCCGCAAATACAGACCGCGAAAACTATTTGCAAAAAATAAAGTAATAATAGCTACAACTAACCCTGCTGCTGTGGATACCAAAGCTTCACTAATCCCAGCGGTAACACCAGCGGTTTTTGTCCCACCCACATCACCAATATCTAACGATGCAAAGGAAGTAATTAACCCTAAAACAGTCCCTAGTAATCCTAGTAAGGGCGCTAAACCAATAATTGTATCAAAAATGTTTTGAAACCTTTTTAATAAGGGGATTTCCGCCTGGGCCTCACTTTCCAAGGCCAAGCGAAATTCTTCTGGGTTGGCTTCTTCCAATTCTAAAGCCGCTAAAAAAATGCGGGCGATCGGTAAATCAGCATTTTTATGTAAGATATTTAAAGATGTAACTACATCACCTTGACGATAAACACTTAACACCTGCTTGACTACGCGATTCTGACGACCACTAATTCCTATCCAAAAGGTAATCCGTTCCAGAATCAGAGTGATTCCTAAAACCGAAAAAAATAGCAGTGGCCACATCACTACGCCACCAGCTTTGAATAAGTTGCTAATTTCCATTGACTATTTTGCTAATTCTGGACAAAGCTAGATTAACAGATTTTGGCAGCATTATTTTTTTGCTACATCCTGTAAATCCTTTAATCCTGTAAATCCTGATTCTGACAATAATTAATATTCTAGATTGCCATGAAAAGTGAAGATCGTCAACGAGTAGAAATATTCCTCAAAAAGTGGAAAGGTTCGCAGGGTAACGAAAGAGCAAATTACCAGGGTTTCTTTTTAGAACTTTGTGATGCTTTGGCGGTAGAACGTCGATTACCTAAAGGTAGTATGGCAAATGATCCTTATTGTTTTGATAAAGACATCAAAATATTTAACAAAGATGGAGTTACTACAAACTTTGCGGACTTCTATAAAGAAGGACATTTTTTAATTGAAGCTAAACAAGGGGGAAATGCAGCTAAACGGGGGACAGCTAAACGAGAGTCATGAATACTGGGGGAGAATTTAACTTTGATGAAATTCCCCAATTTAATGGCAGCTTTTTTAAAGATGCGACAGCTTTTGATTTACCTAAAGAACAGTTAGAAGTGCTATATGAAGCCGCAAACAAAGATTGGACAGAGGTAGAACCGGCGATTTTTGGGACTTTATTAGAACGAGCTTTAGATAGTAAAGAACGTAAAAGTTTAGGAGCGCATTACACACCAAGATCAAATTCCTATTTATCGTTATCTTAATCCTCGTCCTGCTCAATGGCCAGATGCAGATTATATTGTTTCTAATCCTCCTTTTATTGGTAATAAGAGGATGAGAGATAGATTAGGTGATGGTTACGTCGAAGCGCAACGAAAAGTTTATCAAGACATACCAGATACAGTTGATTTTGTCATGTATTGGTGGTATCATTCAGCTAAATTAGTTGTTGAAGATAAATTAGAAAGTTTTGGTTTAATTACAACTAATAGTATTACTCAAACATTTAATAGAAAAGTTTTAGTTAAGCATCTAGTAGGTAATAATTCACTATCCCTTTCATTTGCAATTCCAGATCATCCTTGGATAGATACTACAGATGGTGAAGCAGTTAGAATTGCGATGACTGTAGTAAAATCTGGAAAACATGAAGGAATTTTAGCAAAAGTAGTTAAAGAAGTGGAAAGTGATGATGGTGTAACTATTGTTGATTTAGCTATATCTAAAGGATTTATTAATGTAGATTTAAGCGTTGGTGTAGATGTGGTATCAGCATCTAAGTTAGCACCAAATGAAGTTACTCAACAAGTGCTAACGGAAGTCATGGAAACAGAAGAAACTGTGATTATTCCCACCGAACAAAAAACTTTTCCCAAACAACCAAAAGAGCAACTTGCAGCTATCCGCGACTTACTCCGCACCAATACCAGCGACTGGACTGTGGATCAAATTGCTGCTCAATTCAAAAATGGTGGAAAATACAAAAATGCCATTGCTGAAAATGTAGAAAGATTAGAATGGTTTGGGATTTTAATCTGTCGAGAAACAGGAGCAACCAAACGCTGGCAATATGTGGAAATATAGAGAGGATCAAGATCCCCGACTTCTTCAAGAAGTCGGGGATCTGATTTACAGGATTTTAGTCTCTTCAATTTCTCAGGACATCAAAAAATTAAAAAAAATTAAATTTTGAAAAAAATTCGTTTTTTGGGGTTCAACCCCGTTGACTTTTCCCGCCAAATATGATATTTTTATAATGGGAATGTGTGCCTTAATAAAAATTTTGCTTATGTTCCATTATATTCATATATCTATAATACCACGCCGGCAGCGATCGCAACCTCTCAAATAAAAAAATTTTTTGAAAAACTTATTAAAAATTTAGAAATTCATAATTAAAACTTATCTATGAGAGAAACTAACTCGGTTATTTGCTACATCCTGTAAATCCTGATATGGCTTACGCCACGCTACGCTATCAGACAATAATGAAATATTCAGAAAATTTGGGGTGATGGAATGCGAGTATTTGTAACTGGTGGTACGGGGTTTATTGGTTCTCATGTGGTGCGATCGCTTTTACAGGAAGGATACCAAGTGACAGCCTTGGTACGTCCTCATAGTAACCTGAGTAATTTACAGGGTTTGGCTGTAGATATTGTCAAAGGTGATTTGAATAACCCGAATATCTGGGAACAGATGCAGGGTTGTGAATATCTGTTTCATGTCGCCGCCCATTATTCCCTGTGGCAAAAAGACCGAGACTTGCTTTATATTAACAATGTAGAAGGAACGCGCAATATTTTAGCCGCAGCCCAAAAAGCGGGAATTGAACGTACAGTTTATACTAGTTCCGTTGCCGCTATTGGTGTGGGTAAATTGGGACAAGTTGTAGATGAAAATTACCAAAGTCCCGTAGAAAAATTAGTGGGGGATTATAAAAAATCTAAATTCCTAGCTGAACAAGTGGCAATATCTGCGGTGAACCAAGGTCAAGATATTGTGATCGTTAATCCTAGCAGTCCCATTGGACCCTTAGATATTAAACCTACGCCTACGGGGGAGATTATTCTGCGGTTTTTGCGGAGAGAAATGCCCGCTTATGTGGATACGGGGTTAAATTTTATTGATGTGCGCGATGTAGCCAAGGGACACCTATTAGCTTTACAAAAAGGCAAATCAGGCGATCGCTATATTCTCGGTCATCAAAATCTTAGCCTTAAACAACTCCTAGAACAACTCTCCCAAATCACCAATTTACCAGCACCACAAACATCCATCCCAGCTTGGATACCCCTTACAGTAGCTTGGGTAGAAGAAAAAATCCTCGCACCACTAGGAAAAACTCCCACAGTTCCCATAGATGGAGTCCGCATGGCACAGCAACCAATGTATTATGATGCTTCTAAGGCTATCCGCGAATTAGGTTTACCTCAGTCACCCCTGAATGTAGCCCTCAAGGATGCTGTAGATTGGTTTGTGTCTAATGGTTATGTGAATAGGTGACAGGTTACAGGTTACAGGTTACAGAAATTAATTACCAATGACCAATGACTAATGACCAATGACCAATGACCAATGACCAATGACCAATGACCAATGACCAAATTGAGGAGTGTTAGTTTCATGGCAATTAATTTACAACAAGCAATAGATATAGGTAAATATTTAGTTACACAACGCTTATTAGGGCGGAAACGCTTCCCCCTCGTATTGATGTTAGAACCCCTATTCCGGTGTAACCTAGCTTGTACTGGTTGCGGTAAAATCCAGCATCCAGTAGAGATCCTCAAGCAAAATCTTACTCCAGAACAGTGTTTTGCGGCTGTGGAAGAATGCGGCGCACCGGTTGTTTCTATTCCCGGTGGCGAACCCCTCCTACATCCCCAAATAGGTGAAATTGTTGAAGGTTTAATTAAACGCAAGAAATATATTTACTTGTGTACTAATGGTTTATTACTAGAAAAGAGTCTTGATAAGTTTAAACCTTCTCCCTATCTAACTTTTAGCGTCCATTTAGATGGAATGCGAGAATGGCATGATAAATGTGTAGACAGAAAAGGCGTTTTCGATACTGCTGTCCAAGCAATTCGCGCCGCTAAAGCTAAAGGTTTTCGTGTCGCTACTAACACGACCATTTTTGAAGGTTGCGATATCCAAGAAATGCAGGGGTTTTTCGATTTTCTGGAAACCTTGGGTACTGACGGGATGATGATCTCTCCTGGTTACAGTTACGAATGGGCACCAGATCAAGATCATTTTCTGCAAAAAGAACAAACCCGCGCTTTATTTAAAGAAATTCTCTCACCTTACACATCTGGAAAAAAGAACTGGAACTTTAATCACAACCCTTTATTCTTAGACTTTCTCATTGGTGAAAAAGACTATGAATGCACCCCTTGGGGTAGTCCTAGTTATAGTGTTTTAGGTTGGCAAAAACCTTGTTATCTATTGAATGAAGGTTACTATACAACCTTTCAGGAGTTGTTAGATAAGACTGATTGGAGTCAATACGGTGGCGCTAGTGGTAATCCTAAATGTGCTGATTGTATGGTGCATTGTGGTTATGAACCGACAGCAGCGATGGATGCAATGCAACCGAAAAATATTGCCCGTTCTCTAACCACTGTGTTTGGTAAAGGGTAAATATAGCGATTATCGTAGGGGTAGCGCCCCCGTGCCTACCCTATTGTGAGAAGATTTGTCTGATTCACTGCTTAATATTTCTTAACATAACTCTCTTGACTGAATTGACATAGATTGACATATAATCACAAAAGAGACAACTAAAAAAAACTAACCAATAAGCCTTTTTGCTTACTGAATTAGGATTTCGGGGTTATAGCGCAGTTGGTAGCGCACCTCAATGGCATTGAGGGGGTCAGCGGTTCGAATCCGCTTAGCTCCATGCAAATTATAATTAATACTTTAGTGGTTGTACCAATGGCGTTAAGGGCAGCGATCGCTAAACTCGTGGCAATGCGATGATCTGTATGGCTATCTACTTCCGCACCGACTAAGGGAGTACCGCCGGTGATTTCCATCCCGTCGGGTAATTCGCTGATTTTTGCCCCCATTTTAGTGAGTTGTTGTGCCATCACAGTAATGCGATCGCTCTCCCTATGATGCTAACATTTTCGTATTAACAACAAGTTCTCACATATTCTTGAAAAACTGGAGATAATTTAAACAGAATCTTATCTTCCTTGATTTTCGTGATTAAATACCGTTGTTGTAAGGATTGTAACCCATTATTAAAATCAACTGAGGATAAATTTAAACTTTGTCTTAATTCTTCTCTGGAAATAGGGTTTTCAAATTTACTTAGTTCTAATACTATTTCTTGTTCTTGGGGTGATAGGTGGTGAAATGTCTCTTGAAAATGAGACTGCATTTGATTGGTAATATGTAAAGTATTTTCAGCTAAAAAATCAGCAACTTGATCATCATAATTTTTATTGATTAGGATACTAATACTTTTTAAATAAAGTAAATTACCTTCATATAATTTGATTAATTTTAACCAACTATCCTTATTTTTTAATCCGGTATTTTTGAGGATTTCTGGATTATCTAAACCTGATAATTCTAAAGATTTAATAGGATATAATTCTTCATCTAAACATTCCATTTCTGGACATTGTTCTTGACTAATTAATATGACGCTACTTTGATGTTGGGTTTCTGTAATCATTTTGAATAGGGTTTGATAATCTTGATATTCTGGTTGATATTTTCCCGCGAATTGACTAGGAATAAATATATTTTGTAAATCATCAAGGATAATTAAACATTTTTTATTTGTGAGAATATCAAATAATTGTTTTAATTTATCATTTATTGTTGGTAATGAGTCTAATTTGTGATGTTTTAGTAAATCATCAAGTAATAAATCTAGAGATTGAGGAAATTTTAAACTTCTCCAAACTATAGCATCAAACTTTTGTTGATGTAAGTCTATAAATCTTTTAACGAGTGTGGTTTTACCAATACCGGATAATCCTAAGATTGAGATTAAATGAGTATTTTGATTTAATATCCACTTAGATAAAGTATCAATTTCGGAAGTGCGATCACAAAAACGATTAATTTTGGGAGCAATAGTTAAATCATAATAGAGTTTATTCTTAATACCTTGTTTTGTATTTTTAGAAGATTCATTATTGTCATTATGACAATAATTTATCTGATTATTACCAAAATTATAAAACTGAGAATTATTTATAACTCTTTCTATAGTCCAACAAAAATTATGCTTATTAACATCTTCTCCTAAAGATTCTGATAAAATTTGCCATAGTTTACGTCCAACACTTCTAACGCGACTTTCACTACGATTACACTCTTCCGCAATTGTCTCATAAGTTTTTCCTTCATAAACTCCTGTAATGACAGTTTTTTGCAGATCATCTAAACGTTTTCCTGTCTTATTTATGATTAATTGATCTGCAAATTGTAAAATTTCAGTAACATTCATAACATCCAATTATGATGAGGCTTTCAGCAATTATAGCGTATTGTTACGCATCATTGTAAGCTATTTTAATACATTAGTTAATATTTTATTACAAAAACATAGTCTTTTATAGGCTTTTATTTACTTAAATTTTGAAAGAAAATACGAAATCAGCAAAAATAAGTCTAAAAATATGAAATTATCAAAGTTTTTGACTACGTTGGTTTTCACCGCAACTTTAGCTGTTTCTCAAATGGTGGATTTATCCAACCCGAAACAAGTTCAAGCTCAAACTTCTGGTTGTGGTAGTGGTACAAGTACTTATTTACTTCGAATATTCTCACCCGTTGGTTCTCGTCAGTTTAGAGTGGCTTGTAATGAGCATGATGCTTGTTATGATACTTTAGGTAAATCACAGCAAGAATGCGATAAGGCTTTTCATAACAGAATGTTAGGTATATGTGCAAAAGACCATAATACTTGGGTCGGAAAACCTCTAAAAATAGCTTGTAATGGAAGGGCTGATGCTTACTACACATCTGTTATGAAATATGGTGGTAAGCTGTTACGCATTTGCTTTTTTTGCCTAAAAGCCTTACTACAAGGACTCTAGGCTGCAAAATATTAAATTTAGCTGCGTAACAGCTTAAGGCGTACAATGAGAGTCAAGCTAAAGCAAGAGCTTCTCAACCAACTATAACACCAGATATAGTTGTAAACATCAGAAATGGATATCGTCTTATTTTTGATCGCTCAAAAGGTACGGGTTTCATTGTAACTGCTCAGGGACAAATCATTCGGCAATATAACCATTGGAGTCCTAACTGGACGATTATTCATGCAATAAGACCGGATATGGTTATACTATATGACCCTTCAGGTCATGCTGGAATTTACCACATAGCTGAAAATGGAGATATGTCATTCTTATATGAATATAACGGCTGGGGTAAAAATCATCGCTCATTTACAAATGTAGGAGATAGTTTAGTAAGAATTGAGAATGCTAATGGACAAGCTGGTATATATCGAGTAGCAGATAATGGAATGTTTTATGATTACAAACCATAAAGATTGAAATCATAGTTATTAGTTGTAGGTTGGGTTGAGGTAACGAAACCCAACATTTCTAAACCTGACAACCTGACTCACTCAAGTTATCAGTTAAGCAGAAAAAGCAAAAACATCAATCTCAATTTTTCTCTGAGATTTTTGATTACTATTCAACATTAAACGAATATTTTCAGCAGTTTCACTACTAAAGGTTGTTTCTCCACAACGATAACAAACCTTAGCTGGAATACCCTCCACTAAAATTAGTTTACCTTCGATTTCAAAAGTTTCATTAACTAATTCTTCAGTAAATTTATCTGAACCACAAATATGACAACTTTCCATCATAACCTCCTTTGGGAATAATCAATCCATTCTGTTTGATCAGGATCATATAAAGTAATAATAGTTAAAATATCAGATTGATAATTTCCAGTAAACTAAACAAAAATAGTTGTACAATTGTAATAGTATTATTATACCAACAAACAAATATGCAACAACTAATCATTCAAATTGCTGATAAAGAAAAAGCACAAATGCTATTAAAACTTATTTCTGCTTTAGATTTCGTTAACTCTGTAGAAGTAATAGAGGATAACACAAATATATCTGATATATCTGATGATGAGAAAGATTTTTTTTCCTTGGCAGGAATCTGGGAAAATAGAAATATTACTACTGATTCCATTCGTCAAGAAGCATGGAGACAAGAAACGAAATGATTTTATGTGATACAAATATTCTCATAAAATTTTATAAAATTCATATTACCATTAAACCTACTTTTAATCCTAAAGACTCTAGCAATATTCGTAAAAGATTAAATTCAATTTCACCTGTTTCTTGAAGTTTTTCTGCAAATTTCATGAGAGTTTTTTGAACATCTTTAGACAATAAATTTACCCCGCCTCTTGCTTCAATTACATTAAAAAAGGCTTTTTTAATCATCATTGGATCACCTTCTTCTAGCACAACTTCAAGATAAACTGCTGCTTCAGAAGTATCTTTTAAAGATTCAATTAATTCAGTATGATAACTAATACTTTTAGGCATTGTCTTGACTCCTGTAATCTTGCCAATAATCTTGAGCTTGACGAATATCTTTATTTTGTCTGCTTTTATCGCCACCCCATAGCAATAAAATGATCACATCACTTTCTTCTCCAAAATAAATTCGATAACCAGGACCATAATCAATACGCAGTTCATATACTCCTTCACCAACAAACTTACAATCTCCTAAATTTCCCTCTTCTACTCGGTCTAATCTTGCTCTAATTTTAGCTCTAGCTCTAGCATCTTTCAAGGAATCTCGCCATTCTAAGAAAGGAGTAGTTCCTTCTAAAGTTGTATAAATCCTAATTTCTTTAGGGGTTGCCTCCATCATATCTATATGCAAAAAAGATTTTACAGAACGAAACCTAACAATTGTATCAAATTTTAATTAAACGATGATTAACGTACTTACCTGAGCAAAATTTAATCAAAATCCCTGTACCTTTTCCCTATCACCTGTCCCTAAAAATCATTGACAAATTTCCCGTAGTGTGTTTGTGAAGTTGGGATAAGAAATAGCAGCAGCTTCAGCGCGGTGAATGGTGGTTGTACCAATGGCGTTGAGGGCTGCGATCGCTAAACTCATGGCAATGCGATGATCTGTATGGCTATCTACTTCTGCACCAACTAGGGGAGTACCACCGGTGATTTCCATCCCGTCGGGTAGTTCGCTGATTTTTGCCCCCATTTTATTGAGTTGTTGTGCCATCACGGTAATGCGATCGCTCTCTTTGACCCTTAACTCCTCCGCATCTCTTATAATTGTTGTCCCCTCAGCAAAAGCCGCTGCAACTGCCAAAATAGGAATTTCATCAATTAATCTGGGAATGATATCACCAGCAATCGTACAGCTTTTTAAACCACCCGAACGGACGCGGATATCAGCCACAGGTTCTCCCGCTACTTCCCGCTGGTTCTCTAGTTGAATATCTGCCCCCATCAGTGCCAAAGCTTCTAAAATGCCAGTACGGGTAGGATTGACACCGACATTTTCCACTACCAAATCTGAACCAGGAACGATCGCCCCAGCCACTAACCAAAAAGCCGCTGAACTGATATCACCAGGGACAATTACAGTTTGTCCGTAGAGTTTCGACCCACCCGTAATTGTGACGCTATTTGTGTCTGGATCTATACTTAATTCTGCTCCATAAGCCCTTAACATTCGTTCACTGTGATCCCGTGATAAAGCAGGTTCGGTGACGGTGGTTTGTCCTTCGGTGTTTAAACCCGCCAGGAGGATACAGGATTTAACTTGAGCCGAAGCAATGGGAGAATGATAATGAATGGGTTGCAGGGCTTGTCCTTGAATGGCTAGAGGTGCTAAGGTATTACCCTTACGTCCCCAAATTTGCGCCCCCATTTGTTGCAGCGGTTTGACAACACGGGACATGGGACGCGATCGCAAAGAACTATCACCTGTCACCGTGAAAAATCGCCCTGGATGGGATGCTAACAACCCCAACATCAACCGCATCGTTGTTCCAGAATTACCAGCATCTAAGACATCTACAGGCTCTTGAAAATTGCCTAAACCGATGCCTTTAACTTTCACCAATTCTGTATTTAGTTCCGAAATTTCCGCCCCTAGCGCCCGAAAACAGGCAGCAGTGCTACGGGGGTCTTCACCTAACAGCAATCCTTGAATTTGAGTTTCACCTTCAGCGATCGCCCCCAACATCAAAGCGCGATGGGAAATAGACTTATCACCAGGAACTCGGATACGTCCCTGCAAAGACAGTCCAGCCACAGGGCGCTGAATAATTAAGTGATCCGAAGAGTTTGCTTGAGTTTCTAAAGTAATAACAATAGCCGACATTAGGATACAATGACTTTTGAATAGAATAAAAGCTAAACAGCGACTTGTTTATCACTATTCACTTCCAATTTAGTATCCTACCGCTTTTTGGCAACTATAATCTTTCTTCTGGTAGATAACAGGTGACAGGTAATACCATATTGAATTGTCTAGATTAACAAATCAAAATATTTGCTGACGATGAACCAGGTTTTACTATTTATTAGACATCTTGCTTGAATGTCTTGTTTTTTGTTGCTTCCAACCACCAAAAACTTCAGCCGTAACGTTAAATAGTAGGCAGAATCAGCAATTTAGAAAATCGCTCAACTTTTATTCTTTATTTGTAACCTCTCACACTCTCATGCTAACTCACCACCGCAAACCCGTATGTTTATCAATGATTTCCACTGACTTACCGATTTGGTCTGTGGTTGACACTGCTGGAACTTTAATCCAAAAGGATACAGATAAATTTCATTTACTATTAACTGCACCACCTCTTATTAGTTGTGAAGTAGGCAGTTATTTAAATCCAGAAGATACAATTTACCCAACTAAAAACAATTTTTCTCCTCCTAGCAGTCCCAGAATTTTATGGCTGGAAATTTCATCTCGGCGGTTAATTATGACAATGCAAGGTAATGCACAAGTCAGTTACCGCCACTTTTGGGAATTAGGTGTTTATGGCATTAGTCGTTTCTGGTTGCCAAATGAATCATTACAACCCCATCAACCTATCCGTTTGCGTAATTTTACCAAAAGTTTTACTCTTAGCGGGCATCCTTTTCCAGAGAATCTCCGTTTAGAATACGAATTATGGACAGGAAAAATCCAATTAGGGCGTTATATTCTCAATTTGGAAATTCAGCATTGAAGGGAATAGGTGACAGGTGACAGGTGACAGGTGACAGGTGACAGGTGACAGGTGACAGGAGGTAGGGGAGGTAGGGGAGGTAGGGGAGGTAGGGGAGGTAGGGGAGGTAGGGGAGGTAGGGGAGGGGGCAGGTAAGAGTTTTACCAATTACCAATTACCAATTACCAATTAAGTAGGTGAACACAATAAAACCAAACTGTGTAAAGAAATGTAAAATCGCCTAAACCCTCTTCACTCTTGCCTCTTGCCTCTTGCCTTTTGCCTTGCCATAACGACAATTTTCAACGCCAACCTACTTACCAATTACCAATTACCAATGACTAATAATTAGGTTCATTACCTACTTTCCATTTGATATTGCAACCAATACTAGGTTTTTGTTCACTTGTCACAGGTTGATTATTTAAAACTGCGGTAATAGCTGATCTTAAGTCTTTACCTGTTACGGGTTGATTATTACTAGGACGACTATCATCTAATTGTCCGCGATAAACGAGTTTTCTGTCGCCATCAAATAAAAAGAAATCTGGTGTACAAGCTGCCGTATAAGCTTGTGCTGTTGCTTGAGTTTCGTCGTAACAGAAGGTAAAATCAAAACCCAATTCTATACACATTTCTTTTAATGATTCTGGGGCATCATTAGGATAATTTTGAGCATCATTAGCACTAATGGCAATAATCCCTAAATCACTGTTGCTGTAATCTTGATCTAATCTGGCTAATTCTTGTTGAATATGCTTAACAAATGGGCAGTGCCGACAAATAAACATGATTAACAATGCCTTTTTATCGGCAAAATTATCAAGAGAAATCGTTTTTCCAGATACTACTTCTGGTAGATGAAAATCTGGTGCTTTCGTGCCTAGAGGCAACATTGTGGAAGCTGTTAAAACCATAATTTTTTAAATGTTTTGATCAGGGTTTTTTCTAATAATAGAATAATCCATCTTGATTTAGGAAAATTACCAAATTCAAATACATAACTTATTAAAAAATTTGAGTATATTATGAGTTATGTAATTAAGTTATGGGAAAAAGATCAATATTCCCTGTTCCCTGCTATAATAACTGACCGTTGATTGAAAAAATTTTAATAATGATCACTTGGTGTTCCTTGCTAATGAAACAATGGGGTAGGATGACAAAATTCCTATCCTTGTTCTGTCTTTGTCTATTATTGGTTGTTAGTTGTACTCCTAAACAGCAAACAAATACACCACAGTCTAGTGCTGTAAATACTACTGCGGGTGATGGTCGGATTACCGTAGGGACAACGGAAAAGCCAAGAACTCTTGATCCTGCTGATGCGTATGAATTGGGATCTTTGAGTTTAGTATTTAATATGAGCGATCGCCTGTACACTTACGAACCAGGTAGTACAGAAATTAAACCACAATTGGCAACAGCATTACCAAAAGTGAGTGCAGATGGTTTAACTTATACTATTCCTATTCGCAAAGGAGTAGTATTTCATGATGATACTCCCTTCAATGCCAAAGCAATGGAGTTTAGTCTGCAACGCTTTATCGAAAACAAAGGTAAACCTTCTTTCCTGCTTTCTGATACCGTAGCTTCAGTTAAAGCCACAGGAGAGTATGAATTAACAATTAAACTGAAAAAACCCTTTGCAGCTTTTCCTTCGTTGTTAGCATTTTCTGGAGTCTGTGCAGTTTCGCCAAAATCCTATGAAATTGGGGCGGGAAAATTTAAACCGAATATTTTTGTTGGCACTGGTGCTTACAAATTAGCCAAATATGGAACTGATTCCTTAAAGTTTGATGTATTTGATAAATATTGGGGAACAAAACCCGAAAACAAAGGTGTCAATGTCCAAATTCAAACCAGTCCAGTTAACTTATTTAACGCCTTTAAAACTGGGGCGATAGATGTCGCCTATCTATCCTTACAACCAGATCAAATTCAGAGTTTAGAAGCCAGTGCGAAAAAGGGAGATTGGCAAGCTATATCTGCTCAAGGTAGTGTAGTTACTTATATGACTTTAAATCGCAATCAAAAACCTTTAGATAAAGTAGAGGTGAGACAAGCGATCGCATCATTAATTGATCGTAAATTATTAAATGATCGGGTATTATTATCACAGGCTGATCCTCTTTATAGCATGATTCCCACCACCTTCAACGTTTCCCAACCATTGTTTCAAGATAAATATGGTGATGGTAAATTTGAAGAAGCCAAAAAATCCTTAGTCGCTGCTGGTTTCTCCAAAGAAAATCCAGCAAAAGTGCAAATTTGGTATCCTGCAAGTTCAATGACGCGCAGTTTAGTCGCCCAAACCTTAAAATCCCTAGCTGATACTAAAATGGATGGTATTTTGCAATTTGAAGTTAAAACCGTAGAAGGTGCAACTTTCTATAAAGAAATTTCCAAAGGGTTATATCCCAGTACCTTAACTAATTGGTATCCAGACTTTTTAGATCCAGATAACTACGTACAGCCATTTTTAGCCTGTGAAAAAGGTTCAGTTGCTAAAGGTTGCGAAACCGGCGGTAGTCAAACTCAGGGGTCGTTCTATTATAGTGAAGCTATGAATAAACTCATAGATCAACAACGCAAAGAACAAAATCCTGAAACTCGGAAGAAAATATTTGCCGACATTCAAACCCAAGTATTAACTGATGTTCCCTACATCCCCTTATGGCAAAATAAAGACTTTGTATTTGCTCAAAAAGGCGTAGCCAATGTCAATCTTGATCCCACCCAAAACCTGATTTACAAAACAATTAAAAAGTAGTATCAATACCGGGTAATTTCTCTCTCATTCTCTCGTTCCCAGACTCCGGCTGGGAATGCCATTTAGAGGCTCTGCCTCATATAATTAACAAGAGGCAGAGCCTCTAGGCTGCATTCCTTGTCAGAGACAAGGAACGAGGTTTTAGGTCGATTTCAATTTTGAATTTTTAATTAATAAATATGTCTCGTTCTAAAGCATTACAGTATTACATTTTTTCCCGGTTACTATTTGCGCCACTGCAACTATTAACTATTATCACCATTGTTTTTATTTTACTTAGAGCCACCCCAGGAGATCCCGCAGATGCAATTCTGGGAGGAAGAGCGCCAGAAAGTGCAAAAGAAGAATTAAGAAAACAACTTGGTTTAGACTTACCAATTTGGTTACAATATCTCAATTATTTAGGTAATTTACTACGCTTTGATTTAGGAACTTCCTTAACCAGTCGCGGGCAAAATATAGGTGAAATAATTGGTCAATATTTTCCAGCCACAGTAGAATTAGCATTTGCGAGTATGGCTGTGGCGCTGATTGTCGGCGTTTTAGTGGGAACTATTTCCGCTTCTCGTCCGGGAACTGCTTTTGATATTGGGGGGCGGTTATTCGGGATTATTACCTATGCTCTACCGATGTTTTGGGCAGGTATGTTATTACAATTAGTTTTCTCAGTTCAATTGGGTTGGTTTCCTAATTCCAATCGGTTTCCGCCCAATCTTCCTGCACCTACAAATATTACTGGTTTATATACAATTGATAGTTTATTAGCTGGGAATTTAAGTCAATTTTTCATATCTTTACATCATTTAGCTTTACCAAGTTTAACTTTAGGAATTTTGCTAAGTGGCATTTTTGAACGCATTGTCAGAGTTAACTTAAAACAGACTTTAAAAGCTGATTATGTAGAAGCGGCTAGAGCGCGAGGAATTCCTGAAAATAAGATTTTAGTTTCCCATGCTTTAAAGAATGCCTTAATCCCGGTAATTACGGTCTTAGGATTAACATTTGCTTCCTTATTAGGTGGAGCGATTTTAACAGAGGTGACATTTTCCTGGCCAGGGTTAGCAAATCGTTTATATCAAGCTATTGCCGACCGAGATTATCCTACCGTTCAGGGTGTGTTAGTATTTTTTGGGGCAATTGTGGTGAGTGCCAGTATTCTGATTGATATTCTCAATGCTTATGTAGATCCGAGAATTAGATATTAAAAAAGGAGTATGATTTTAGCATGGCTAACGCCATACACCATATAGTGCTAATAGAAAGTGATTAGCTGGACTGATAACTTTGTCAAAAAAATTTTAGATCGCTACTTTTTAAACTCATGTAAAAGAACAGCACTCTTGTGAAAACAGATACTATATTCTATCAACTATTTCAGACATTACCTAGTATCCTTTTTGAACTGATTGGCAAGCCAGCCACAGAAGCGGAAGCATATCAATTCACATCTGTAGAAATTAAGGAACTAGCATTTCGCTTTGATGGTTTATTTATACCTGATTCAGAAATACCTGAACAACCGATTTACTTTGTAGAAGTTCAATTTCAACCGAAAGCGGATTTTTACTGGCGGTTATTTACCGAAATCTTTGTTTATCTGAATCAATATCAACCAAAGAATGATTTTCACGCAGTAGCCATTTTTGCTAAACGTAGTTTAGATCCTGGTGTACCAATGCAGTATCGGGGTTTGCTAATGAGTCAGCAAATCACGTTTATTTATTTGGATGAGTTGGAGGTAACAACCGATAATTCAATAGGACTGGGAATGGTACAGCTAGTAGTGGAAAAAGAGGAAACTGCTATTGATCATACAAGGCAGTTAATCCAAAAATCTCGACAACAATTAGCAGATGCCAGTAAAAGACAAAAAGTCTTAGAATTGTTAGAGACGATCTTGGTTTACAAATTAAGTAATTTAACTCGTCAGGAGATTGAAGCAATGTTTACTCTAGATGAATTAAAGCAAACAAGGTATTTTCGAGAAGTTGCGGAGGAGGCGAAAGTACAAGGTAAGTTAGAAGGTAAGTTAGAAGGTAAGTTAGAAGGTAAGTTAGAAGGTAAGTTAGAAGGTAAGTTAGAAGGTAAGCTGGAAACAGTACCTTTGTTATTACAGTTAGGTTTGACTGTGGAACAAATAGCCGCAAATTTGGCTGTGGATATTGAAGCGGTAAGAAAGGTTGCGGAAACATCTGTTAATGAAACTCCTTCAGATTCAGAGGGAACAGGGAACGGGCAACAGGGAACAGGAAAAACTCATGTTTAAAAACATGAGATTGAAATAATGACACTGTTTTTTTCGTGCTACGCATCTTTTAAAAACATCCTTTTTTTGACTGAGCTTTAAACTTGTGCAAATGAGTGTTTCTTATTTGCTCCCAGTTAAGAGTTCCCAGTTAAGAGTTCCCTTCTTTTGTAATAGAAGAAATGGAAAGTGATTAGTTCAACTGATCACTTTTTTAATATTTTGCAATTAATTGTCTAATTTTTACTCCTTGGTCTTTTAAGGCTTGTTTCAAGTCAAACTTTAACTTTTATTCCTACCTGCTAAATTGTTGTACTATCAGACACATTATTACCTTTGCAAACTACGAGGATCAAGAGCATCACGTAAGCCATCACCTAATACATTAAATGACAAAACGGTAATAATAATCAAAATTGCTGGTGGTAAAATTAGCCAAGGTTGTAATACTAAAATAGAAGCATTACTGGCTAAAGAAAGCATATTTCCCCAAGAAGGATCTGGTTGTTGAATACCTAAACCAATTAGACTTAATACTGCTTCTGCTCCAATAAAACTAGGAATTGTTAAAGTAGCAGAAATAATAATGTAAGTTGCAGTTTGTGGTAAAACATGACGAACAATAATATAAATGGGATTACCACCCATGACCTTTGCTGCTTGCACAAATTCAAGTTCTTTGATTGATAATACCTGTCCGCGAATTATCCTCGCTAAACCTGCCCAACTAATTACAGAAGTGATGAGAATGATTAATAAAAATCGCTGAGTGCTGGTTAATTTGGGACTTAAAATCCCTGATAATGCTACTAATAAATAAATACTCGGAAAAGTCATCAATACTTCTGCCAAACGCATGATGATACTATCAATTATTCCCCCAAAATAGCCCGAAATACCACCAATAAGCAAAGCCAATGGATAGGTAATAATAATCCCAAAAATACCAATAAACATACTAATCCGACCACCATGCAGCAGCCGACTAAATTGATCGCGTCCTTGTTCGTCTGTTCCCAAAATATTCAATTTTGCGTCACCAATAACGCCAAACAAATGCCAATTTAAAGAAATCCCCGGAATAATTGTGACTTCCTGCCATTTTGGTGGGAGGGAAATAGTCAAGTTGAATAATTGATATTTAGGTCCAGCCACAAATAATCTTAATGGTGAAGGTTTTGTCTGGTCTATAATTATTTTTCTTTCCCCGGTTTCTAAATTAGTATCTCCTTGTGTTGTAGGATATACATGAGGTCCAATAAACTGCCCTGATTGAGATACCCAATGAATCTGAGTCGGTGGCAGTAGCGAACCATTGGTTTGTGAATCATAAGGGTTATAAGGAGCGATGAAATCAGCCCCAATTACTGCTAAATAGAAACATAAGAGGACAATTGCCCCAGTTCGTGCTAAAGGATTTTTGTTGAGTCGTTGCCACCAATTCATAGTTTTTGATGTAAAAGTTAATGTTGATTAATTGTTGATAAAAGTATATATCAATAGATTAGATAAAAAACCGCAAACCTATTTTATGAATAACCTGCATCACCATCGGTCACAATTTCCCGCTTTAAGTAATAAGCTTTATTTTAACTACGGAGGACAGGGTCCAATGCCGCAAAGGGCTATGGATGCTATCACCCAATCTCAAGCCCATATTCAAAGTATAGGTCCTTTTGGGAGTGAGGCATACAGTTGGATTGCACCGCAAATACAAGCCAGTCGGGAAGCGATCGCCTCTATACTAAATGTACCATCTGATACAATAACTCTCACGGGTAATGTCACAGTCGGTTGTAACATTGCCTTATGGGGAATTGATTGGCAACCGGGTGATCATCTTCTCCTTTCTGACTGCGAACACCCTGGTGTCATTGCTACTGCCCAAGAAATTGCCCGCAGATTTGCAGTAGAGGTTACTACCTGTCCCTTAATGGCTACTTTAAATGAGGGGAATCCCATCAGTATTATTGCTGAAAACCTCCGTTCCAAAACCCGCTTAGTAGTTTTAAGTCATGTCCTATGGAATACAGGTCAAGTTTTACCCATTGATAAAATTGTAGAAATATGCAAAAGCAATAATTCTCTGTTATTGATAGATGCAGCTCAATCAGTGGGCGTTCTTCCTTTGGATTTAACTGCTTTGGGTGTAGATTTTTATGCCTTTACTGGTCACAAATGGTTATGTGGTCCTGCTGGTGTGGGTGGTTTATATGTACGTCCTCAAGCTAGAGAAAATCTGCATCCCACTTTTATTGGCTTGAATGGAGTAATTACTAATAATCAAGCCCAACCGACGGGTTGGCAACCAGATGGACGCAGATATGAAGTATCTACTTTACCAACTTCATTATATGTGGGTTTAAAAGAAGCAATTACAATTCATGAACAATGGGGGACAGCACAGGAAAGATATGAGCAAATTTGCAAAAATAGTAATTATCTCTGGCAAAAATTAAACTCTTTACCCAATGTCAAATGTTTAAAAAATTCACCCCCAGAAAGTGGATTGGTTTCTTTTCAATTAACTAATCAGCCTAGTTCTAAATTAGTGCAATCTCTAGAGTCAGAAAATATTTTAACTCGAACAATTGCCAGTCCTAATTGCATTCGTGTGAGTGTTCATTATTTAACATTAGAATCAGAAATTGACCAATTAATAGCAGCTATAAAAGGCGACTAGTACCGCAAGGCGGAAGTCAAAAGTCAAAAGTCAAAATGAAGACAGTATAGGCTTTTGGAGGATTTAGAATGGTTGGTTTATTTACGCCGTTTTGTACTAGAAGTCACTGCTAAACAGACAAAACCCACCTTTGTGGGTTAAATCATATTAGTCCGCGACGGCGGACTTTGCTTGTGTAGTAGTGATTTCTAATCGCCCAATACTCTTTTTAACCTTGTTTTAAATCATGAAAAGACCAACTATATATATAGCCATCACAAATCACGGTTTTGGTCATGCTACCCGCACAGCTTCCATTGCTAACACCATCCAAAAATTATATCCTGAAGCATTATTAATTCTAGTCACCACTGCACCTCGCTGGTTACTGGAATCTTATATAGAGGGTGATTTTATTTTACGTCAACGGGCGTTTGATTTAGGTGTGATTCAAGCTGATAGTTTGACAATGGATAAACCAGCAACTTTAGCAAAACTGCGAGAAATTCAAAAAAATCATAAATCCTTAATTGCTTCAGAAGTTAATTTTATTCGTCAAAATCGCGTTGATTTAATTTTAGCAGATATTCCTTTTCTAGCTGCTGGATTTGCTGAAGCTACGAATATTCCTTGCTGGATGATTAGTAACTTTGGTTGGGATTTTATCTATCGAGATTGGGGGGAAGAATTTACGGAAATGGCTGATTGGATTAGTGATTGGTATAGAAAATGCGATCGCCTATTTCGTCTTCCTTTCCATGAACCCATGTCAGCATTTACCAACATTACAGATGTCGGTTTAACTGGTGGTTCTCCCCATTTTAATATTGATGAATTACGTAACAATTGGGGAATAACTACATCCTTAGAAAAAACTATCTTAATGACATTTGGTGGCTTGGGTTTGCAAGAAATTCCTTACACTAATACCAGCAGATTTCCCGATTGGCAATTTATTACTTTTGATGCCTCAGCCCCAGATTTACCTAACTTAATTAAAATTACAAATCATCAATATCGTCCTGTGGATTTTATGCCGATTTGTGGGAGAATTATTTCTAAACCTGGATATGGGACATTTTCAGAAGCTACCCGTCTAGAAATACCAGTTGTAACCATACCCCGTCATGATTTTGCCGAAGCAGCTTTCATGTTAGCAGGAATTGCTAATTACAACCACCATCAAATTCTCACAACACCAGAATTTTTTCAAGGAGATTGGGATTTTCTTGATCAATCACCCCAAGCACCAAAGCAACCCAACATCATAGCCAAAGATGGGAATGAAACAATAGCCAAAGCTGTGATAGATTATTTAGAGACAAATATAGCGGTATGCACCTGAATAAAATACATCATAAGCCCCCTCCTTGCACCCCCCTGAATCCCCCCGCAGCAGGGGGGAGAAAAGGATAAACTTCTTGTATTTCACTCAGCCAAGAACCGCTATATATAAACTACTATAAACTAGCCATGACCCACTACCAAAAACTATTAAGAGTTTCCACCAATGGAAAATCATTTCACAATATTACCGCCAAAATTGAAGCTATTGTTGCCGAATCTGGTATAGAAACTGGGCTTTGTAGTTTATTTTTACGTCACACCTCAGCTAGTTTAGTAATTCAAGAAAATGCTGATCCTGATGTATTACTTGATTTAGCTAATTTCATGACAAAAATAGTCCCAGAAGGAAACCATTACATTCATGATGCTGAAGGACCAGACGATATGCCAGGACATATCCGCACAGTTTTAACCCATACCTCCGAACAAATTCCCATTAATCGTGGTCATTTGGTATTAGGAACATGGCAAGGAATCTATGTTTGGGAACATCGTCAACAGAATAATGTGAGAGAGTTAGTAGTTCATATTTCTGGATAGGATTGAAAAAGTTATCTGTGATGTTCCCCCCCCACCTCTCTTCTCCCC